>JABMSC010000120.1 GCA_013204685.1 Candidatus Omnitrophota bacterium
AGCCTTAATATGGAATCCCCCGCTAAGGAAGTTTTTTTTAAAGGGCCGCTGATCTTTCGAGGATTAGCGGTCTTTTTTTTGCTGATGCTTACGACATATGCCGGAGCCCATGCCCAGGAAGAAAAATGGGTCTCGGATGATGCGTATGTTTCTTCCGGACTGGGCGATGCGCGCGTTTTAATTCCTTTCCTGGCAGATGATGTTACCTCCGGCTCTATATGCGGACTTGTGTATAACGGGCTGACCAAGGTGGGCAAGAACCTTGATGTTGTTCCTGATCTCGCCGAATCGTGGGAGGTCTCACCCGTTGGTCTTATTATCACGTTCTATCTGCGGAAGAACGTGACCTGGCACGATGGCATGCCCTTCACCGCGGATGATGTGCGCTTTACCTTTGATGTTATACGGGATCCTGATAGCGGATGTCCTTATGTCTCAAACTATAAGGATATATCAAAAATAGAGGTGGTCGGCCCCCATACGATCCGTTTTTATTATAAGCAGCCGTATGCGCCTGCGCTCCTGAGATTCGGCATGGGCATTATACCCAAACATCTTTTTGAGAACACAGGCGATGTGCGCCGATCGGTTTATGCCCGGGAACCGGTCGGGACCGGGCCTTATATTTTTTCGAGGTGGCTTCACGGACAATATATCGTTCTCGATGCCAACCCCGATTATTTCGAACATGCCCCGGGTATAAAACGATATGTTTATCGCGTCATTCCCGATCAGGCCATACAGTTTCTTGAGCTTATAAGCGGCGAGCTGGACTCGATGGACCTGAACCCTTACCAGTATGTGTATAGGAGCAATACGGAAGAGTTTGAGGCGAGGATCAAAAAATACAGATACCTGGCGCACTCATACACTTATATAGGATACAATCTGCAGGATCCCATATTTTCAGATAAACGTGTTCGCCAGGCATTGAGTTATGCAATAAATAAGAAAGAGATAATTGATGCAGTCCTCCTGGGACTGGGTGAATCTGCCTCAGGCCCCTTTCTTAAGGGCACCACTTATTACGATGAGGATGTTCCCGGATACGAGTATGATCCTCAAAAAGCAGCGCTCCTTTTGCGTAAAGCCGGATGGCGGGACATTGATGAGGACGGAGTCTTGGAAAAAGACGGCAGAGAATTCAGTTTTATTCTTGCCACAAATCAGGGGAGCCAGGTAAGGGAGGACATAGCTACGGTGGTTCAGAGCCAATGGGCTAAGCTCGGCATAGATGCAGATATACAGGTTATTGCATGGTCCGCCTTTTTGGATCAATTTGTTGATAAGAAAAACTTTCAGGCTGTAATACTCGGATGGACCATTCCGGTGGATCCGGATCTTTACTCTGTATGGCATTCTGAATCCATGCAAGAGGGCGGTTTAAATTTTATTTCTTATTCGAATAAAGATATCGATGATCTTATAGAAAAAGGGAGACGCCAGCTTGATCCGGCGTTGAGGGCGGAGACATACAGGACGATCCACCGGATATTGCACGAGGATGCCCCTTATACATTTTTATTTTTTCCATATGCGACACCCGCTGTTCAGAAAAGGTTTAAGGGGATCGAACCCGCTCCTGCGGGTATAGGATATAACTTCATCGACTGGTACGTGCCGGAGAAGGAAGTGAAGTATAAATTCTAGGGATAAGTGTTAAGCGGTAAGGGATAAGTTCAGACTTAACGCCTAATCTTAACGCTATAAATATGAAAAACTACATCATCAAACGACTATTGCTTGTCATCCCAATGCTTCTGGGAATATCTCTTATCCTGTTCCTGGTCATGCATCTTGCGCCGGGCGACCCGGCAAGTATAAAATACGGTCTCAATCCTGAGGTTTCCGGAAGCGCAAGGGCTGTTTTCAGGGAGATGTACGATCTGGATAAGCCGGTTATGACGCAGTATGCTCTGTGGCTTAAAAGAATTGTTACGTTCGATTTCGGCAGGTCCATGGTTGATGATCAGTCCGTGATCTTAAAGATCGGTTCGCGTCTCCCGGCGACTATCCTTCTTCAAGTAGTAAGTCTATTTGTCATATTTTCTATTGCTGTTCCAATCGGCATAATAAGCGCCATTCGCAGGAACTCTCTTTTTGATAAAGTCTGTACGATCCTTGTCTTTGTAGGATACGCAATGCCGACGTTCTGGCTGGCGCTTCTATTAATACTTTTTTTCGGCGTAAAACTGCAGTGGCTTCCTGTCTCAGGGATGAGCCCGTGGTATACGGACTATCTGGACTTCTTTGGCAAGAGTAAGGACCTTCTCTGGCATCTGGTCCTTCCCGTCACAGCGACGGCGTTCGGGGGGTTAGCGTCTTTATCCCGTTACTCCAGGTCAAGCATGATAGAGGTTATGCGGGAAAATTATGTTCTCACTGCCAGGGCCAAGGGTCTGACTGAGAGAAGGGTTGTTTTGGTGCATATACTGAGGAACGCTCTTCTTCCCATTGTCACGATAATGGGGCTTACGCTGCCCGCGCTTATATCAGGAAGCTTCATTTTTGAAACTATATTTGCCTGGCCCGGAATGGGACGTTTGGGGTATGAGTCTATTATGAATTACGATTATCCTGTAGTTATGGGAGTGGGAGTTATTGCTTCCTTTCTTACGCTTCTGGGAATATTTATATCGGATATATTGTATGCAGTGGTCGATCCGAGGATACGGCTGGAGGGAAAGCGATAGGTAAACAGTGCTGTGTGCCGAGTGCTGAGTATATTTCAAAAGACACTCAGCACTCAGAACCCAGAACCCAGAACTGAACTACGAACTTATTATGAATAAACGTATTATATTCGGAACATCAATAATTATACTAATGGCTGTTGTGGCGATATTTGCGCCTAAAATAGCCACCTATGATCCACTGGAGATGGACCTTTCGCCTGAGGCAAGACTGCAAGGGCCGTCTGTGGAACACTTTTTTGGGACGGATAATCTCGGACGTGATGTATTCAGCCGCATGGTCTACGGCACGCGTATATCCTTAAGCGTGGGTTTTATTGCTGTTTTCATTTCACTTGTTATCGGCATTCTTCTGGGGGGCCTGAGCGGTTATTACGGAGGATGGGTGGACAACACTATTATGCGCCTGGTTGAAGTGATGTATTGTTTTCCGACGTTTTTCCTGATAATGATGGTAATAACATTTCTGGGGCCGAGCATTATTAATGTTATGGTAGTCATAGGCCTTACCAGCTGGGCTGGGCTTTGTCGTCTGGTACGCGCGGAATTTTTAAGTCTTCGCGAAAGGGATTTTGTTTATTCGGCGAAAGTGCAAGGGGTCCCGGACAGGCGGCTCATATTCCGCCATATACTGCCTAACGCAATGGCTCCGGTTTATGTAAGTGCGACCTTAAGTGTTGGAGGCGCGATACTTGTCGAGAGCGCGCTTTCTTTTCTTGGACTTGGAGTGCAGATACCAACGGCAAGCTGGGGGAACATTTTAACTGCCGGGAAGATCTATATTGATTATGCCTGGTGGCTGACCCTGTTCCCGGGGCTTGCGATACTTTTCACGGTTTTGAGTTTTAATCTTATAGGTGAGGGTTTGAGAGAAAAATTAGATCCGAAATTAAGAGAAAGAAAATAATTAGTACCGGGTGCTGAGTGCTGTGTATTGCTCAGAACTCAGCACCATTATTAAGAAACTAGAGGGACGTGTCCCTCGGGGACACACCACGTGCTTGAGGAGGGGGGGCGGAAGTGAAGTATTCAGGAGTCAGTATTCAGTGCTCAGAACAAAGATGGCGGGCCTAGTGCTCCGAACTCCGAACTACGAACTCCAAACTTATTATGGCTAAGGTTCTTGAAGTAAATAATTTAACAGTAAA
Source organism: Candidatus Omnitrophota bacterium (assembly GCA_013204685.1). Lineage (GTDB taxonomy): Bacteria > Omnitrophota > Gorgyraeia > Tantalellales > Tantalellaceae > JABMSC01. Next base: position 3,842 of record JABMSC010000120.1, read on the forward strand.
GATCGGTGAGAAGAGCGTTATAGATAACGCAAGCTTTGCTCTTTTCTCCGGTGAAGTCCTTGCGCTTGTCGGTGAATCCGGCAGCGGGAAAACTCTAACTGCTTTATCGGTGCTTAATCTGCTTCCGGAAGTAGCGGTTGTCGAAAAAGGCAGCATCCTTTTTGAGGGAGAGAACATTTTTGATCTTGATAAGAATCAATTAAGGAATTTAAGAGGGAACCGTATTGGAATGGTGTTTCAAGAGCCTTTCACCGCGCTGAACCCGGTCTTGAACATAGGGGTTCAGATATCAGAAACGATAGCGGCCCACTTAAAGATGTCAGCTGGCGAGATCAATAAACGTGTCCGAGAACTGCTGGACATGGTTAAGCTGTCCCCTGAAGTTTTAAGCAAATATCCGCATGAACTTTCCGGGGGAATGCGGCAGCGGGTGATCCTGGCAATGGCTCTTTCCTGTGATCCGGATGTATTAATACTGGATGAGCCTACTACGGCGCTGGATGTATCTATACAAAAAGAGGTGCTTGATCTGATAAAACAAATAAAGTCTGATATAAATTTTGCCATTCTATTTATTACACATGACCTTTCAATTGTTAATTTAATGGCAGATAATGTTTGTGTTATGAAGAGGGGAGTTATAGTAGAGACCGGAAGCGTAGAAAACGTTTTACATGCCCCCCGGCATGAATATACACAGCATCTTATCGGGTGTATTCCACGTCTGGGGGATGAGAGAAAGAGGTTACCAGCATAGAAAAAATGATTATTCAATTTGATAATGTAAAAAAATACTTCTACAAACGTGGTCTTTTCCGTACGGAAGGAAAAGCTGTAAAAGCAGTTGATGGTGTAAGCTTTACGGTTGAAAAGGGCAAAACATTTGGTCTGGTGGGAGAATCCGGGTCAGGGAAGTCTACTATAGCGAAACTCATAGTGGATATACTCAAGCCCGATGAGGGAAAAATCGTGATTAATGGAGATAGAGATATTGTTTTTCAGGATCCCCATAGCTCACTGAACCCCCGTATGACCGTTCGCGAAATAATAGGAGAACCACTTCTGGTGAGGCACGTGGGTAAGCATGAAATAGATAAAATGGTCAGCCAAGTGCTTAAGACGGTGAGGCTCAAAGACTTCGAGTGTATGGATAAATATGCACATCAGTTTTCGGGCGGAGAACGCCAGCGGATAGCGATCGCGAGGGCCATTGTAAGACACCCCGATATACTTATTTTGGACGAGCCTGTTTCCAGTCTGGATGTTTCCATACAGGCTGAGATATTGAATCTGCTTAAAGATCTGCAGGATGAGCTTAATCTTACGTATCTCTTTATATCACATGATCTTAGGGTAGTGGAGTTCATGTCTGATACTGTAGGGGTCATGAAGTCCGGTAAGCTGGTCGAGATAGCCTCGCGAGAAGAAATATACACCTCACCCAAGAACGAATATACGCGTCACCTCTTGGAGTCGATACCGAGAATATAGGCCCCCCAATTATCCCATTGATTTTCCCATAAAAATCTGGTAAACTGACAATTCATTAATTATTTATTTTGGCTGTAGTTGGCTTTAGGTGCTAAATCATATCTATATATAAAAACAAGGAGCAAAATGGGGTACACCATTACCGAAAAGATATTAAAGTCACATGCCATAGGCACAAAAGATATAAAGCCCGGTGATTTTATAAGGGCCAGGGTTGATCTGTGTCTGGGAAATGATATTACCAGTCCGATCGCCATAAAAGAATTCAAAGAAATGGGCAAAAAGAAGGTTTTTAACCAGAAAAGGATCGCTTTAGTTCCGGATCACTTTTTGCCGGCAAAAGACATGAAAAGTGCCAACCAGGCAAAGATACTCAAGGATTTTGCGGAAGAATTCGGTATTGAGAATTATTTTGAGCTGGGTGAGATGGGGGTTGAACACGCCCTTATTCCCGAAAGAGGGCTGGTGCTTCCGGGCGATCTCATGATCGGCGCCGATTCGCACACATGTACTCATGGAGCTTTGGGGGCGTTTGCTACAGGTATGGGCAGTACTGACCTTGCCTTTGCGATGGCTTTCGGAGAATGCTGGATCATAGTCCCTGAGACGATAAAAATAGTTTTCACGGGTAAGCCAAGAAAATGGGTAGGAGGAAAAGACCTCATATTGCATGTGATATCGGATCTCGGAGTTTCTGGAGCACATTATAGAGCTCTCGAATTTACCGGAGATACATTGGATTATCTTTCAATGGATGACAGGTTTACGATGTGCAATATGGCTATTGAGGCAGGCGCAAAAAACGGTATAATCGCTCCTGACAAAATAACTGAGAAATATGTAAAGGCTGCTATCAGAAAATACAAACCTTCCCGCAAGGCATACAAGCTGGAAAAAAGCGATAAAGATGCGGTTTACTCTGAAGTGAGAGAATATAACGTGTCCAAGCTTGAACCGGTGGTAGCTGCTCCGAACTTGCCTTCGAATGGTAAACCTGTCAGTGAACTAAAGGACGTAAGGGTGGATCAGGTTGTTATTGGGTCATGTACTAATGGCAGGATCAGTGATCTTAAACAGGCCGCGGCAGTTTTGAAAAATAAGAAGGTTAATACCGGGACGCGGCTTGTTGTGATCCCGGCGACTCAGGATATTTATCTTGAAGCTGTTAAAGAGGGGTATGCGGAAACCTTTGTGAGGTCCGGTGGCGTATTCTGTACGCCGAGCTGCGGTCCATGCCTTGGCGGACACATGGGAGTACTGGCAGAGGGAGAGGTTGCCATAGCTACTACGAACAGGAATTTTGTGGGTCGCATGGGGCACCCGAAGAGTTTTGTTTATCTGGCTAATCCAGCCATTGCGGCAGCAAGCGCAATAAAGGGTTCTATAGCGCATCCATCAGACCTATAGAAGGAGAGGTATGAAGATAAAAGGTGTAGTACATAAATTTGGAAATGATGTAAATACGGATGAGATCATTCCGGCCAGATATTTACATACACACGATCCGGCAGAACTGGCCGAACATTGTATGCAGGATGCGGATTCGAAATTTGTCAAAAAGGTCAAACCCGGCGACATTATAGTCGCTGGTGAGAATTTCGGGTGTGGGTCATCAAGGGAACATGCGCCTATTGCCATCAAGGCAGTGGGTGTGTCATGTGTGATCGCTGAAAGTTTTTCCAGGATCTTTTACAGGAATGCGATTAACATAGGGCTTCCCATTTTTACAAGTGTCGAAGCCGCAAAAGCTCTCAAGAATGGGGATAAAGTTGAGGTAAGTCTTGCAAAGGGAGAGATAAATAAAGTAGGCCGAAGCACAGTTTACAAG
>JABMSC010000121.1 GCA_013204685.1 Candidatus Omnitrophota bacterium
AAGGAGTCCTCCCTGAAGTGAAAAGATCATCCGGTATTTTCGGCGAAACTGTCAGAATAGGGAAGCTGCCAGCCGGGATACCAATATCCGGGATAGCAGGTGATCAGCAGGCGGCGTTATTCGGCCAGACATGTTTTTCTCCGGGTGAGATGAAAAATACCTACGGGACGGGCTGTTTTCTTCTTCTTAATACAGGAAACAAAAGATCCAACTCAAAATATGGACTTTTGACCACATTGGGATGCGGCGCTAAGGGGGAACCTGTATATGTGCTTGAAGGTGCGGTATTCATAGCGGGTGCGGCTATCCAGTGGCTGCGTGACGGATTGAATTTATTCAAAGATGCTTCGGAGTCCGAGGCCATGGCGGCGGCAGAGAAGGATAATGCGGGTGTGTATTTCGTTCCTGCTCTTGTGGGGCTCGGGGCGCCTTACTGGGACCCCCATGCGAGGGGAAGCATATTCGGCCTTACTAGAGGCGTAACCGGGAACCATATCACGCGGGCTGCCCTGGAAGCGATGTGTTATCAGACTCAGGACGTGCTTAAAGCCATGGAGAAGGATTCACGCATTAAGATCAAGGACATAAAAGTCGACGGCGGTGCAGCAGCAAATAATTTCCTTTGCCAGTTCCAGTCTGATATACTTGGTATCAAGGTCATAAGGCCCGGAGAGATCGAAACCACTTCCACGGGGAGTGCTTATCTGGCGGGGCTTGCGGTGGGGTATTGGAAGAATACATCCGAGATAAAAAAATGCTGGAAGAAAGACAGGGTATTTACCCCGAAGATGCCGAAGAAAAAAGCTTCGGATCTTTACAAGGGGTGGCTGAGGGCTGTTGAAAGAACGCTTTCTACAAAAAAATGCAGTAACGATTTATAAAGCACTCCTATTATATAACAGGATGGCGGAATACGTATGAATGCATATGACATTATTGTAATAGGCGGAGGTGTTGTCGGAACTTCGATCGCGAGAGAACTTTCCCGTTATAAATTAAGGATCGGACTTCTCGAAAAAGAAGAAGAGCTCGCCTTTGGCGTATCGAAATCAAACAGCGGCATTATACATCCCGGGACCCAGAACCCCACGGATTCGCTGAAGGGGAAATTGTGCGTTCAGGGAAACAAGCTCACGCGAAAGATATGCAAAGAGCTTGGGGTTGTTTTTAAAGAAGTGGGCGAGCTTATAGTCGCTTTTGATGATTCGGGAATGGAAGAACTAATGCGGCTAAAGAAAGAAGGCGAGGAATTAGGCGTTCCTAAGCTCGAGATCGTAGACAGCGCGTGGCTTAAGAAAAATGAACCTAACCTGAGCGATAAAGCAGCAGGGGCGCTTTACGCGCCGACTGCCGGCATAATAAGCCCGTACCGGTTTGCTTATGACCTGGGCGAAAATGCGGCAAAAAACGGTGTAGAGATCCATTTGCTAACTGAGGTTCAAAACATCAATTTGATCCCTGAAAATTCTACGGCTGAAAAATACCGTTTTGAAGTATCTACATCGAAAGGCAGCTTCAGGGCTCGGTATCTTATTAATGCCGCGGGGCTCTTTGCGGATGAAATCTCAAAAATGGCAGGGATAGATAATTTTAAGATAACCCCCAGAAAAGGTGAAGAATTCCTTCTCGACAAAAATGATGAACATATGACAGATCATCTTCTTTTTCCGCTTCCCACCAAAACATCCAAAGGGGTTCTGGTTATAAAGACCTCTGACGGTAATCCAATGATCGGTCCGACAGCAAAAGAGGTGGAGGATAAGGAAGACCTCTCAACAACAGATGAGGGACTCGAAAAAGTGTTGTCATCCGTGCGTAAAATGATACCGACTATAAACTCAAATGATATTATTGCTTATTTCGCGGGCCTGCGCCCGGCATCAGGGCATGATTTTATCGTGCGTTATGAAGATAAGGTTCCTGGACTTATCAATGTTGCCGGAATACAGTCGCCGGGTCTCACAGCCGCTCCGGCAATAGCACTTATGGTAAGGGATCTACTTAAAAAGAACGGTCTTACCCTAAGGAGAAAAATCTTCTTCCACCGGCATCGCCGGAAAACGGTTCATCTATTTGCTGTCCCGCTTTCGGAGACAGAGAAGCTTGTTAAAAAAGACGCGGCATACGGGGACATCGTCTGCAGGTGTGAAATGGTATCAGCCAAGGAAGTTACCGATGCGATAGCGCGGGGAGCAAAAACACTTGACGGTATAAAGTTCAGGACACGCGCCCAGGCAGGCAGGTGTCACGGCGGGTTTTGCACCACAAGACTTTTAAGGATCCTTGCCGATGAAACCGGAAAAAAGGTAATAGACATAACAAAAAGAGGACCCGGATCTGAAATAGTAAAAAAGGACAGAAGAGATGTTTGAGAGGGAACTGGTCATAGTTGGAGGAGGACCTGCCGGGATGGAGGCAGCTACTTCCGCGCACAAAAGCGGGGTAAGGGACATCCTGCTTCTTGAGAGGGATCAGTATCTCGGCGGTATACTTAATCAATGTATTCATCCCGGATTCGGGATCGAGCATTTCAAAGAGGTTTTGACGGGTCCCGAATATGCCGACCGGGTCATAAAACAGGTGACAAGCATGCCGGAGATAGAAGTCAGTTTAAGATCGTTTGCTGTACATCTGACAAAAGATAAAGTCCTTACCTTTATGAAGCCGGGTATTCTTGAAAATGTAAAAGCGAAGGCACTGATCATGGCGACCGGCTGCAGGGAAAGAACACGAGAAATGATACATATACCCGGAACAAGGCCGGCGGGTGTCTTTCCCGCGGGGCTTGCCCAGAAACTTATTAATATTGAGGGGTTCTTGCCGGGAAAAGAAGTGGTAATAGTGGGGTCCGGTGACATCGGACTGATCATGGCGCGCCGTTTTTTACTGGAAGGCGCAAAAGTCAAAGCTGTTATTGAGATCCAGAAAAAGTCACGCGGACTTCTTCGCAATATTGTGCAGTGTATTGATGATTTCGATATCCCCATGTATTTCAGCCATAAAGTGTCAAATATTTACGGCAGGAACAGGGTTGAGAAAGTCAGTGTTATTAAAGTAGACGACGATTTTAACGAACTTGCGGACTCATATTTTGAGATAGAGTGTGACACCGTTTTGATATCCGTGGGACTTATCCCCGAGAATGAGCTGATAGAGATGGCGGGAGTAGAAATTGATAAAAAGACCAATACTCCCATAACGGAAGAAGTAAACAAAACATCTATACCGGGACTATTTGTGTGCGGTAATTCTTTTAAGGTATATGATATTGCCGATTCTGTTTCACGTGACAGTGCGATCGCAGGTGAACTTGCCGCGGAATATCTGAGGAGTTTAAAATGATCAGGAAGCTGACATGCATAGAATGTCCCGCAGGATGCGCTTTACTGGTAGAGGTAGAGTCCGGTAAGGTTGTCGGCATAACCGGAAACAATTGCCCCAAGGGAGAGAAGTATGCTATCACCGAAGTAGAAAGCCCGGTAAGAGTATTAACTTCGACGGTTTTGACCGAAGGCCTGCCTTTAAAGACGATACCTGTCAGGACCGATGCTCCCATCCCAAAGGCGAGTCTATTTAAAGCGATGGAAGAAATAAGAAAAATAAGAATAAAAAAACCTCTTCATGTAGGTAATGTTATAACTAAGAACCTTGCCGGATCAGGTGCAAATCTCATAGCGACGAGGGAATGCCTGGCGGACCAGGGAAGCGCTACGCAAACAATATAATCTCCAGAAGACCATAACCCACGCGTAGATATGCGTAGGGGCACCCCCCCCCGTTAGAAATTTCTTTGGAATTTGTAATGGGGCCTGCCCCTACGGCACAAAAATGTCATTCGCACTTGCAAGAATTCGCAAAATGCGGTAAAATGTTTCATGTCCCAATGAAGAGGCAAAAATCATTCTTATTACAAAGATGTAATAAGGGCGGGAATGTAGAGGGAGCTCTATTCCATTCGGTAGAATAGCATATAAGCAATCTCGCAGATGCGGGATTGCTTTTTTTATGTTTGGTCAAAGAATTATGGAGGAAGAGAAATGCCAAAACGTAACGATATCAACAAAATACTTATCATTGGATCAGGACCGATCATTATCGGACAAGCGTGTGAATTCGACTACTCAGGAACCCAGGCT
>JABMSC010000122.1 GCA_013204685.1 Candidatus Omnitrophota bacterium
ACCACAGAGGCCAAACATTAACAGTAACGCCTTATGATGGAACAAATAAAGAATCAGGATTTAAGGCTTTTGACGGAAAAGAACTTGTAGCGTATTTCAACGCTAAAACAGGCAAAAAATGGGTAAAGCAAAAAAAAGGAGAAACTAGAAAAGTCAGCTATAACGGAATGATCAGTTGGTACGGTCAAACCTATTCTGCAGGCATATACCACAGAGGCCAAACATTAACAGTAACGCCTTATGATGGAACAAATAAAGAATCAGGATTTAAGGCTTTTGACGGAAAAGAACTTGTAGCGTATTTCAACGCTAAAACAGGTGAAAAGTGGATAAAGCCAAAAGAAAAAGAAATTAGAAAGGTCAGCCGTAACGGAACGATCAGTTGGCACGGCCAAACCTGTTTGGTTGGACCACACCGCAGAGGCCAGACATTAACACTAACACCTTTTGATGGAACAAATAATAAATCAGGATTTAAGGCTTTTGACGGAGAAGAACTTGTGGCGTGGCATAATTTCAAAACCGAAGAAAAATGGATATCCGAAAAAACTAAGGACAGAGACCATCTTGCCATCGAGGCCGCTACTACGGAGGAAGAGCATGAGAAGATGTCTCCATCCCCTCCAAAACACAAGAAAATATTGTATTTGCCATCATACGCGGAGGAAACAATAAGGGCGATAGAGGAAACAGATGCCGATATAGCAGAAGTGGCCAGAATGCTGGGCCTAAGCCGAACCGCTGTTAGATATAGAATAAAACAGATAAGAAAAATTGCAGCATCAGTCGGGGATCAAGTCACACTTGACAGAATTGACAAAGCATTGAAAAGTTCTAGCACCAAATCTGTCCTTGACGAAGAAGGCTCGGTACCGCTTGCAGGAAGTGTAATACTCGGTGGCATCGCTATGTTAGGTCTCGTTCTATTTTATAACTACCACGAAATAAGTGCGTTCCTCCAGGAAACCAACTGGATGTCGTATATAAATACTGCTATGTTCTCCGTAGGGGTTCTCGCTATGGTGTGGCATGGGAAGTATAAGAAGGGCGAAGAAGAGAAGAAGGCAGGAGAGGAGGGGGTTTTATATGAAGTTATCAATATGGAAATACACCTTTTATTAAACATGCTTGAAGACAAATCATCTTTAATAGCCATGGATGTTGAACAATTACGGGACAATATAAGCGAAAGATATGGAATATCTACCGGATTAATAGAATTAAGAAATTTACTCAGCAGTCCAGCATTTGATAATTACCTTGAGCAAAGCGGTCTTGAGTGTGTGTGGGAAGATAGCGCGCGCAGTACACTTATGGTACTTCGCATGGAACCGGATATGGAGCCGGAGGTGAGCAAAAAACCGATAAAACCAAAAGAAAAAGGAACTCGAAAGGTCAGCCATAATGGAACGATAAGCTGGAATAGCCAAAACTATTTTATAAGCATACACTTAAGATACCAAACATTAAGAGTCGAACCTTATGATGGAACAAATAATAAATCAGGATTTAAGGCTTTTGACGGAAAAGAACTTGTGGCGTGGCAGAACTTCGAAACAAATGAAAAATGGACAAAACCAGCAGATGTTGTTCTGCCGCCATATGCAGAGGAAACAATAAAAGAGTTAGAAAAAATCGATACCAGTATGAGAAAAGTGGCCAAAAAGTTGGGCACGAGCCTAAGCAATGTTGTCCGTAAAATAAAACAAATAAGAAAGATGGCAGTATTAATCGGGGATCAAGCTACGCTTGACAGGATTGACAAGGCGTTTAGGGCTAGGGCAGAAAAAAAAGAAGTTCTTGCGAAAAAGAGAATAAAAGCAATAAAAAAAGCAGGTGGTGATCGTGCAGAAGCAGCTAGAAAGCTGGGTATGTTGCGGGATGCTCTTTATCACTGGATAAACTATACAATAGAAAACGGCAATCCAGATACAGTAAAAAAGCTTAAAGAGGCATTAGATCCTGAAACCGCGGACGGTTCTAACGCTAAACCCATTCTTGACGAAGACGGCTCGGTACCGCTTGTAAGGAGCGTGATACTCGGTGGCATCGCTATGTTAGGTCTCATTCTATTCTATAACAACTACCCCGCAATAAGTACGTTTTTCCAGGAAACCAATTGGTTACCGTACATAGGTACTGCAATGTTTCCTTTTGGCGCTCTCGCTACAGCGTGGTCTAGGAAAGGGTCAGAAGACGAGAAAACAGAACCGTCCCGGGAGACAAGTCTTATGTCACATTTAACTAGCGAGAAAAAGGTCACTATAGATATCGGCTTAGATCAATTGGATCGATTAACAGATAGAGGGCTGATTCATACCATCGCTACAGAGGCTTTGCAGCGAAGAGGAATTCAACTAGAAGTAGAAGATAAGTTCCCTGAAAAATGTCAATTGTTTGTAAAGATTAAAAAAGAGGGTGGAGATGGAGATGTAATTTTGCGCATATCTGTGCTGCGTAATCATGAATATCTTGGTGAAAATATAATGCGTCTGGATCAAATTGTTCTGCCTGACCCATTCCCGCTTGGCAGAAGGATTATGCCGCTCGTTTACCGTTGGGTAGCGACAGAAGAATCTCTTGTTGATAAGTACGGAGGATGGAGAATTTTCTGTCCTCAAACCCCATTGAAGTCCGCCAAAGCCTGGGAAAGAAGTGGCTTCTTCCAAGCCGAACCACTCTCATTTGATAAACCCCAGTCATCTTATGCGCTGCATGGTATTTTTCCGACCTGGGGAAAAACTAGGGACAGCGACCGTTTTTCGTCGGCAGAAAAATCCGGTGCGACAGAAACGGTAAAGCCGAAAGCTAAAAAAACAGAACCGTCCCCAGATACTACGCATGATGACAAACGGGATAGTGCAATTGCGATAGGCGAATATTATGATGATGGAGAAACCAATTATTGGATGGATACCTATTCTTGGCACCCGGTTACGGGAGTGTTTGGAGTAAGTTCTACGACTGATCTTCTGAAAATATGCGAACGTTTCCTTATAGATAAACCAGATGCACGAGTGCTTGATCTGGGGCACGGTACCGGCAAAGCCGCCGCCATATTTTCATTATATTCGCATTACGTTAAAGGCAAAGAGATGAGAGCCAACCTGCATGATCAGGCTGTAACGTGTATCAGTGATTTTGGTGATGAGGGTATGTTAGATCCTAGTTCGATACACCTTGAGTGCGGCGATTTCTTCAAAGAAGATTTTTCGCAATACGACCTTATCTATCAGTATTTTCCCTTTGATCGTTGGGAGGAAGACACGCACAGATTAAGAGGAAAAGAGATGATCCGCCGGCTTGATGAAAAACTCGCCAGAGAGCTCAAACCAGGTGCCGTATTCGTATTAAATCATGCGGGTGAACCCGAAGACTTAGACGGAAAATTCCCGTCTCTTGAAAGAATTGAGCTTCCGCGTGCAACAGGCGACGATGAAGTGGACTTTTCGACAAATATTGTTGTATTTCGTGTCAAAGAAAAAACAGTTGAAGAAACACCCGCCACGGCGGGGGACAGGTCTGGGTTACAGCCAGGGACAGGCGCAAGTGTTGCGTCAGGGACGTCCCCAAGTGAAGAGATGCAAGGACTGGATGTATCCGGTGTCCCTATTATTAAATATCCTGATCAAATGTTTATACGCGAGTCTGATTCGCAAGAAGTCAGTGCAAGCAATACAATTGCTATAGTAGAAACGGGTATAGTTACAAAGTATGCACCTACACCTATTGCTGCTCGCGTCTTCCGTACTCGGTATGGCAAACTAGGAGTTGAATTCGGTCGGTTGAGCAGAGATAGAAATAAGTTTGAGACAATTCCGGCTTATGAATATATTCAATATCTTGAAAGGACTTCACTTGCTTCAGGTAAATCTAGTCTAGAGAGGTCGATTTTAGACGACCCTCTTGTCAGGACACTTCAAAGGAAGGCGATGGCTCGTGAATCGGCGAAGAGTGAAAAAATAAGTGTTACCCCAATTTCTGATAGCTTAGTGATAGATCAGCATATGGGAGAAGACGATGTATTTGCAAAGATTCTTAGGGAAATTTCTAATTTCGGACCACAAGCAAAACCAAGCGCAGCAACTATTGAGAGAAGGCAATTATTGGATTCGGCTCATCCCGAAATAATAGCGGCTATTAGAACATACTTTGAGGAACAATATCCGGATGAAGATTTTTCATCACTAAAGATTATTATTACTGCCGGTGGCAGCACGCAAACAGGGGTAGCGCAAGATGGAAGCGACCTCGACCTTTACTTCTTAGTAGATGATTCGGAGTTGAGAGAAGAATTTCAATTTAAACCAAGCGCTAAACCAGCTGTTGTAAGAAAGGCAAGAGAAATAATCAGCGAAATGATCGATAAACAGAATTTGACAGGAATAAGAAAACATCATCCAACCAATATCGTTGGAAGAAAAACATGGTTTTTACGAGATATCATCAGGAATCCAAAAAATCGTATCAACACTCGTGAAATAGCGAACGCATTCCTTGTGTCTTGTGGACCGGTTGAATCTATTCGCCGCAAATTATTGCATGCAATCATGTCTTTAGACGAGCCTTATAAAAAATGGGCTGCTATTCAAAAAAAATGGCGTACATATGTCAATCATCAGCATGTGGGTAGATTAGATCCCGAGTATGTACCAAGGGATGGCTTATCTCTTGACCTTCCTGTTTTGGAAACAATGTTGAAAATATATAATATAGCTACCCCTGCCGCGCCGGACAAACTAGTGACTCAGGAATCGGTTGCTGAACCAGAAACAAAACTCCCCCCCGAAGGTGGTGGGAGAAGTGATCTTACGGAGTATGCGCAGGATACAGCTACAAAAGCGGAAGACTTAGTGCTGTACGTTAAGAAAAATATGCCTTTCCCCGATACTGTCGAAACAATCGTAGACGCGCTCTGGATGGATCCGGCGGACATGGCGGATCCGACTCAGCTAGCTCAAGGCGACCTTGCAAAATTAATGGAGTTCGGAAGATTTTTAGAAGAAAGCAATGTAGCCGAGCCCTTAAAGCAGGCGTTTAGGGAGAGAAATACCGAATTAAGTGCGGCTCGGGAACCAGCGAGGGACGAGGGAGAGGATGAAATACCTGCTGCAATAAAACCCGGCCCGACCTCATCTACGGCATCGGTTGCATTGGAACTTCAGGAATTTATTGAGAAATATTCTTTTGGTGCAAACAAACTTGGGGATGGTACTGTGTATCAAGCAACTCCATATCCTGCGATTATTACAGCTTTTGATGAACTGGAGAAATTATATGGAGGAAAAGGGAGCTTACACGGAAAGCACCTTTTGGATTTTGGAACAGGTGATTTGCGGGTTGCCTTGATTGCTGCAAATCTTTATGGGATGAAGGTGACAGCGGTTGAAAACGATAAAGAAACCTGTTTCAGAGCCTTGCAAAATTATCAAAAAGCTTGGCAGAGAGGGTTTGCCGAGAATATAGAATTTATTAACGAACCGATAGACGCATTTAATTTAGATTGGCGAAAGTTTGACGCCGTATTCTTTTTTTACACACATTCAGAATATGATGGTGGCAGATACATCCGCGACGGATTACAAAGAAAAGCAAAGGAATTGAAAGATAATGGTGTG
>JABMSC010000123.1 GCA_013204685.1 Candidatus Omnitrophota bacterium
ATCATGTTCTTGATGTAGTCAGCGTGACCCGGACAGTCGATATGAGCATAATGCCTCTTATCGGTTTCATACTCAACGTGCGCTACCGCGATCGTGATGCCTCTTTCCTTCTCTTCGGGAGCTTTGTCGATCGTATCGAACTCTCTGATCTCCGCCTGCCCCTTGTTGGCAAGATACATCGTGATCGCTGCTGTAAGCGTCGTCTTACCATGGTCAACGTGACCTATGGTCCCAATGTTCAAGTGCGGTTTTGTTCTTTCAAATTTTGCCTTTGCCATCATGTCCTCCTTCAATAAGACATTTCCAAAATTTGTTCTTTTTCAACTAACTATTGCTTTCTATTCTTATTTCCCAGGGCATCAATAATCGATTCTCGATTACTCCAAAATTTTGCCCTTGCAAAATTTTCTGGAGCCCACGGCCAGAATCGAACTGGCGACCCCATCCTTACCATGGATGTGCTCTACCGGCTGAGCTACATGGGCATTAATCCAGTACAAATTTTAATTAAAATATGTAATGGGTTAATTCCGGTTAATAATTTATATTATCTTTTTGATCTTATAAATTGCATTTTTATAAAAAAAGAACAATACTATATACAAAAAAGACGCTAAACTCCACCTATAGCTTGACTTAAGTCAGCTTATTAAGTGGAATTTTGTTAAATAATTTAATTCTAGCCGAGATGTCGGAACAATGATTTTAACAAAAAAGTGTATTATGTCAAGTAAAAAATGGGTTTTTTGTACGGTGCGCGGAATGCGGCGTGCGGCTTTCTTTGCCCTCATTTTTGAAGCACTTTTATCTGCAAAGATATGTATGTTTAAAAGGGTGGGATACTGCACATCGTACGATTACATGGACCTGCGGACAAAGTCTTGTAAGCGGTCGTAAAGATGTAATTTGTCCACCGCCATACGGGTAAAAGGCGGTAAGGCGAGGGTTATAGCCAGATTTAATCTGGCGTCGGTCTCGTCCGTGAGCGGGTTCCCATCAGACCAGACCATGCCTATGAGGGTATTTTCTGTAATATTCAGGTCTTCTCTCCATACTTTATATAGATCGCACATGCTCCTTAAAAGCCGCATATTTTCAGCCTTCAATGACTCGCTCATCTTCTCTTCTCCGCCGCCGGTCTTGGCGGAAGCCAGAAGTCCTACAAAGAGGCCCACTGCCAGAGACGCCCCAAAGTTCATAAGTGCCGCGTTTTTGGTCGTATCATCCAGGGCAACCGGATACTGCTCTTCCCCGAGCCTGACGCTCTCGTTACCCTGCCTGCGCTGGTCCTGCATCCATTCAAGGTGTTTTTTGGACCACAGGAAGACCTCGATGGCATTGTCCCTTCTGCTGAATGTGACGCGCCTTGAGAAAAATTCATCCGCAGATACACCGGGACCGGCCATATATGCCTTGCTCTCTATTTCGCTCTTCAGAACATCCAGTATCCTGGCCTCTTTCTCTGCATTATTCGCCTGAACAAAAGCAGCGCTATTCTGTCCAAGGCTATCCGTAGCCTCAAACCTGAAGTTAACGTTCTTTACATCATGCCACAAGAGGATCAGGTAAGCCCATACCTTCACAGTGTCTTCGAATCCCTCTTCCGGGATCAGGGACATGTCTATGACTATATCGATCGGCTGGGACCCGTATTTTTCTAAGTTCGCTTTAATAATTGGGATAAGCCGCCTAAGCGCCTTGTCACCTTCCCTTAATTTTTTCTCTGTTTCTCGCAAGGATGGATCTCTCTTCACCTCTGCCGCGGGGGCGGGGAGCTCTTTTCTTTCTTGCTTTCGATCCGAAACAACATTAGACGCAGTAAGCATCTCATTTTTTCTACATTTAAAATATTCTAAAACTTTTTTCTGGATCAACATTGCAGCTATGGGGTTAACAATCGATGTGTTATTGCTGTGCACAATCCCATCAATATCCTTATGGAACACTTTTTTATCATTCGGCGGAACCGCCCTGCCGTTTTCAAGGAAAGCATAAGATCTGTGATGATAAGGTAAGAGCTGGAGGGCTATTGCCAGAACAAGGGTCGATGCAATCCCATTGACCTCGATCCACTCGGCTTCCCCGCTCTGTCTCGTAAGCTCCTCGTTTTTCTGCTTCATGTTGCCGCAAATGTTCACTTTGGCATTACCGTTCACAGCCCAATTTTTGGGACCAATCCACTTGCAAGACCGCGGAAACTTTCTGATGGCTTCTTCTCTGTCAAGACCGAACCCGTCCTGGCGCAAGGGTCGCGCATAAGATTGGACAGGGCTTACGGCCACATTTTCCACAAGTATCGCTTCGCGCGGATCTATGCCTTCGAGCTGACTTCCATATAACAGTTCCACGGTCTCGTGAAGTGATTTGCCGATAGATCCGTAAAAACCCGAATCGATCAATATAAATTTCTGTCCGCTCTTGATAGCGTCTGCTGTTATGCCAAACGACTCTCTCAGATATGTCCTGTATATGGGGGCATATAATTCAAAATTGCTCTGTAGCTCTTTCTTCATCCTATCAATGAACCATCTACTGCCGGGAAACATTCTTACCTTTTCATAAAAAGAAGCTTTGTCCAGAACAGCACTGAAAATATCATAAAAAAGGCTAGCGTCCCTTCCCGCGACAAGTATTCTATGTTCAGGATATTTTTGCAGCACTTCGGCCGCCATAACCTGCAGGTAAGGCATGAGGTTTTCCGCCTCTTTAAATGTATCTGTATTCTCAAGCCATTCTACATATTCGTCAATATTATCAATATGCTGTCCGAAGGCTATTGCCGCGCCCTTTTTTATTTCATCCAAAGTAAACCCATCAATTTCTTCCGGTTCCGGCCTATTGTCGCCGTCCAGCAATAATTCCACTATTCGATCTATTTTTTCCGGCTCTTCAGGTGTCTGTTCCTGTTTCTCCGTTCTTTCTTTTTTAACCAGGATATCGTTGTCTATCACTGCGGTACCGCCCAGATCGCTTATAACTTCCCTTATCCATTGAACCTGCCGCTCTTTTGTCGTGATGGACAACACAAATTTGCCCCCCGGCTTAAGAACGCGTATTATCTCACCGATGATCTTCTTGTACCCCTGTTCATCCGCTTGAAAATACGTCAGCACGGCAAGTTCATAAATGAGATCAAAATGATCGTCCTTATAAGGCAGGTTTCTGATGTCGCCTTCGGTCAGGTCAACCCCATCTTCCCCTCTTTCACAGATCTCCAGGTCTATGCCAAAGGCCTCGATTTTTCCGCCATATTCCTTCTTCAATCCTCGGATAGCTTCACCATAAGGCCCGCATCCAAGGTCCAGAATCCTTACTTTTTTGCCGCTTTCGATCTTTTCAGTTATTATATTTTTCGCCTGTTCGGGCAGGTCTTCTGCTCTGCGACCGCACATACCGGGATATTTGCGGTGAAACACTTTCCACAAGAACCTCTCCTCCTCCGGCGTAAGATCGCACTGTCGTTTTAAGTTATTGAAAGTTTCGATTTCAAGATGACCTGTCGCGATCAGGTGTATAGCACAATCTTTAGTCGCCAGTATTTTTCGTTTCAAGCTTTCCGGGAACTCGAGATCGATATTGTTGTTTTCCCAGAAGTAATCGAAAAGGGTTACATGTTCCTCCGGCGTGAGGGGATCCTCTTCTTCGGGTGCCTCACCCCAACTGAATATACGCAAATAAAAATAAGAAGCCTGGCTTATGATGCTGCGCGGGTTTTCACCTATCTTGTCCAGGATCTTTTGTATTTCAGGGGTAAGCTCTTCATCCGCCGGTGAAGATGCGCGTCTGGTCGTTATATACTTCTCGGTGCTCAACAATTCGTGCAGGTCCGCACCATCCATATTCCCGGCGGAAAGAGTAACGATGTATCTTTCTCCCGATCGTTCGCCTCTTATGATCTCGATCTCAACCTCAAGAAAATCCTTACCGTCCCGTTCGCCTCTTACGGGCTCTCGCGTCACATTTAAGATGCGCTTTGACCCTTCGCCGAACCTGCTGCTCATATCAGGATTGTAAGAGTACCATTTATCCAAAATGAAATTTATGTCCTGAAAAGGATGATCATTGATCTTGATCTGACCGAGGAACGAAAGTTCTTCAGTGCCCTTTAGCAGTAAAGAAAAGATCATGGCGGTCTCCACTCTGCGCTGCATATCGTCATTCGCAGAGTTAAAAAGAGTCGTAACCTGGAGGGTGTTCTTGACGGCCGGAAT
>JABMSC010000124.1 GCA_013204685.1 Candidatus Omnitrophota bacterium
AGTTATACGTGCAGGCAGAATTGTTTAACCTTCCACAAATACGAAATAAGAAATCCGAAATTCGAAACAAATTCGAAATCTCAAATCACAAATAAGTTCACAGGTCACAGCCCATTACAAATTTCTTCGAAATTTGTAACGGGCCATGGTTCGGAGTTCGTAGTCTTAAGGCTCCGAATTTCGGGCTAAATAAGGAATAAACGAGGAGAAGAAATGGCAAGACTGTTAGGTGTTGATATACCGGATAACAAACGCATTGAAATTGCTTTGACCTATATTTTTGGTATCGGGAAAACCCGATCCAATACCATATTGGACGAGGCTGGTATTTCTCCGGACAAGAGGGCAAAGGATCTCGACGATCAGGAATTTACCACAATAAGCAATATTATTCAGGAGAGATTCCCGGTAGAGGGTGACCTGCGTAGATTGCAGACGGGAAACATCAAAAGATTAATGACTATAGGTTCTTACAGGGGGATCCGGCATAAGAGGAATCTGCCAGTGAGAGGGCAGAGAACAAAAACGAATGCCAGGACCAGAAAAGGACCAAAAAGAACTATAGGTGCGTTTAAAGATAAAACTACGAAACCAGCTGCAAAGCCGGCAAAATAAATTTGGGCAAACAACTTATGTTTTTATTAGTTCGTAAGTTGTGCCCACAAACAGAGGGGTAAAAAGTGCAGAAAAAGGCAAAAAAAAGAAAAAAGGTAATGCGCAAGACATCCAGCGGTAAGATATTTGTCCATGCGACTTTCAATAATACAATTGTGACAGTTGCGGATATGGATGGCAAACCTTTATGCTGGAGTTCTCCCGGGACAGTTGGGTTTAAGGGGTCAAGAAAATCTACTCCATTTGCGGCCAACATAGCAGCTAAGGATGCAGCAAAGAAGGCTAAGGTCCATGGGATAAAGGATGTGGAGATCTTTCTTAGAGGCCCCGGAGGGGGCAAAGAAAGTGTCGTTAGGAGCATAAGGAGCGAGGGTCTCAATGTGAGAACTATAATAGATACTACGCCTACGCCCCATAACGGGTGCAGACCCAAGAAACGGAGAAGAATATAAATAAGGAGTAAAAACAAATGGCAAGAGTAACAGGAGCATCATGCAGGCAGTGTAGGAGAGAAGGGGAAAAGTTGTTTTTAAAAGGCCCACGGTGCACTTCTTCAAGCTGCGCATTCATGAGAAGGGAATATGCGCCGGGTCAGCACGGCCAGGCCAGGAGGAGAAAAGCTTCGGGCTATGCAACACAGCTCAGAGAAAAGCAAAAGGCCAAAAGGATCTATGGTGTTCTTGAGAAGCAGTTCAGGAACTATTTCGTAAGAGCTGAAAAAGATAAAGGCGCGACAGGCGAAGTTCTGCTTCAATTGTTGGAGAGGCGTTTAGATAATGTTATTTTCAGGGCATGTTTTACTTTTTCCAGACCGTCTGCCCGCCAGCTTGTGGGGCACGGATTTGTAAGGGTTAATGGCCGCAGGGTGGACATACCCTCATACACCGTAAAAACCGGTGACGAAATAACGGTTACAGGTACAGACGCTCAATTGAAGTCTATAAGGGAGAACGCTAAACTGGCCGAAGATCGTGGTACCCCGGAATGGATAGAGGCTTCAGGCGAAAAACTTGTTGTTAAGGTAGTCAGGTTGCCCAAGAAAAGCGATATTGGTATGGTAATAGAAGAGAACCTTATAGTTGAGTTGTATTCGAAGTAAAATTCGGTCATAACTTATGGAGCGATAGCGACATAAGTTATATGGCCGAATTTTATCCCCGTGAAAACGGGGATCCATTTTTGTTCTTATGTGGTCCCCGCTTTCGCGGGGATGACATAAAACACATAAAGTGAGTAATAAAATACGCAGTACGATTAAAGGGGAGGATCTACGATGACAATGAAGTTAAAGAGTTTTGAGTTGCCTAAAAGAATAATCTTTGAAGAAAAAACCTATTCGCCTACTTATGGAAAGATCATCGCAGAGCCGTTTGAAAAAGGATATGGAGTGACGATCGGCAACTCTATTCGCAGGGTTTTGCTCTCATCGATAGAGGGGACTGCCGTAACCCAGATCAAGGTCGATAAAGTGCTGCATGAATTTTCGACCATTCCGGGTGTACTTGAGGATATGAGCCAGATCGTAATGAATATTAAAAAACTGGTTCTTAGATCACATTTTAAGAGCCCAAAATCCATATTTATAAGCGTCAGCAAAAAAGGTGAAGTTACTGCTAAGGATATTCAGCATGATGAAACGGTTGAGATCATAAACCCGGGCCATCACATAGCAACACTTACAGAGAATGTGAAGCTTGAGATGGAGCTTAAAGTGGGCAGGGGCCGTGGTTATGTGCCTTCGGAGAGAAATAAGACCGAGAACGATGCAATAGGCATTATCCCGGTAGATTCGATGTTCTCACCCGTTAAGAGGGTTAACGTAGAGACCGAGAACACCAGGGTGGGACATATTACGGATTATGATCAGCTTATAGTTGAGATATTCACCAATGGAAGTATGGAGCCGAAAGATGCCATGTTATATGCTGCAAATATTCTGCAAAGGCATCTTGATGTGTTCCTTTCGATAGGTAAACTGCCGGAAGAAGTCGAGGAAGAGGAAGAAGAAACAAAGGAAAGAAAAGAACTCCACAAGAAACTGGCAAAGCCCATATCCGAGCTTGAACTCTCGGTAAGAAGTTCAAATTGTCTTGCAGAAGCCAGTATAAGGACAATAGGCGACCTTGTTAAAAAGAAAGAGGGCGAGATGCTTAAATACAAGAACTTTGGTAAAAAATCTCTGAATGAAATTAATGATGTTCTTGTATCGATGGGGCTGCACCTGGGTATGGATATGGAGGAAGAGGAAGAGTAGAGGGCACACCCCGTTACAAATTTCTCCGAAATTTATAACGGGGCACGCAGATAAATAAGGAAGGCGAATATAATGAGACATAAAAACAGAAAAGGAAAACTTAACAGAAGGACAAGCTGGCGGGAGGCTACATTAAAAAGTCTCACCAGGGACCTTTTTAAATATCAGAGGATCGAGACGACCTTGGCTAAGGCCAAGGCTTTGAGGAGCTACGCAGAACCTCTTATAACGATCGCGAAGAAAAATCCTGAGTCTGTGAGCGCCAGAAGAAGAATATTCAGCAAACTGTGCAGCCGCGATGTAGTTAAGATGCTTTTTGATGATCTGGCTCCGCTTTACAAGGACATCCCGGGCGGATATACCCGCATCATGGCACTTGGAAACAGGAAAGGTGACGGGGCTTCGATGGCCATCATGGAACTTACAAAGAGGACAATTTCAGACGAGGATCTGCTTGGCGGAAAAGCTGAGAAGTTAGACAAGAAGGAAAAAATAAAGAGTAAACAGGAAAAAGAAAAAGAAGTAAAGGCGAAAGAAGAGAAAGGCCCTGAGGAAAAAGCACATGTAGCTCCTGAAGTGAAAACAGAAGAAAAAGAAGAACGTGCTGTTGAGGATATCAAGAGAGAGAAGGCCAAAAAAGAGCAGAAAAAGGTCACCCAGAAAGGTTTTTTTAAGAGATTTAGAAGAAAATCTATAGGATAATAGATCAGTTATCAATCACATAACCAGTAACTAGTTTCCAGAGACATTCTGGTTGCCGGTTGCTGGTTTTTTTATCCCTCCTTGAGGAGGGTACTTTTTTTCAGGCTTGGCGATTTTCATTTCTATTTTTATGGTTAATTATGGATAAGACGAAAGCTGACAAAATATATAAGATCCTCGAAGCCGAGTATCCCGGGGCGGTCACGGTATTGGTGCATAAAAGCACGATGCAGCTTCTTGTGGCGACGATCCTTTCCGCCCAGTGCACGGATGAGCGCGTCAACAAGGTGACAAAGGATCTTTTTAAGAAGTATAGATCCGTAAAAGATTTCGCACAGTCGGAACAAGAGGCCTTTGAAAAAGAGATACACTCAACCGGATTTTACAGGAACAAAGCGAAGAATATCATAGCCGCGGCAAAGATAATAGACGGTTCGTTCAAAGGCAAAGTGCCCGATACAATGGAGGAGCTTGTAACTTTACCGGGCGTTGCCCGGAAAACCGCAAATATTGTCCTCTTCCACTCTTACGGTAAGAATGAGGGCATTGCTGTTGACACACATGTTAAGAGGCTGAGCGGGAGGTTGGGGCTTACTTTAAATAAAGACCCCGTGAAGATAGAAGAGGACCTCATGAAGCTTTTTGACCGGAAGAGGTGGGGATATCTCTCAAATATACTTATCTCACACGGCCGGAAAATATGCAATGCACGCAAGCCACTGTGCCCCGGGTGCCCGGTCAGGGAGCTGTGTCCATCGGCGGGAAAGCAGTAGGCCTGAATTAGCAATTATCATTTCGCGTACAACATGCATACTCACAAGAACGGCATAAATTCGGCCATGCAACTTACGTTTACTTCGTTCCATAAGTTGCGACCTCATTTCGCTTTTAGCAATTTAAAATGCTAATTTTGCATTGCTAATTTTACATTGCTAATTTTACATTGCTGAATCCCTCCCTCACGACCATTACCCCACCTCCCCAAAATGCCCCCTTGTAATATTCATAATAATATGCTATTTTATCATGGTTCGCTTATATAATAGTATTTTAGAACCTAAATATAGGGGTGCGTAATGAAGTATTCTGCCAGAATGGATGAAGTTAAACCTTCTGCAACTTTAGCCATAACGTCAAAGGCGAAAGCCTTACGTGCATCGGGCGAGGACGTTATCATCCTGGCCGCCGGGGAACCGGATTTTGATACTCCGGAGGAGGTCAAAAAAGCGGCAATAGAAGCCGTAAATAGCGGCGACACGAAATATACTCCGGCCGGAGGCAGGCTATCGCTGAAAGAGGCAATTAAACGTAAATTCAAGGATGACAATTCCTTAGATTATGATGTGAGTGAGATAGTTGTTTCAAGCGGGGCGAAACACTCACTTTACAATATTTTCCAGGTTATATGCAATGACGGGGATGAGGTTATCATCATACATCCTTATTGGGTCAGTTACCCGGAGATGGTAAGGTTGGCCGGCGGAGTTCCCAAATTTGTAAAAACTTCTGCAGAAAAAGGGTTCAAGGCGGGGGAAGAGGATATTCTTTCAGCGGTTTCCGGGAGAACAAAAGCATTGGTTATCAACAGTCCCTCAAATCCCTGCGGGGCGATCTACAGCCGGGAGGACCTGAGGAAGATCGCGAAAATATGCATCGAGAAAGACATATTGATCATCAGCGATGAGATCTATGAAAAGATCATATTTGACGGGCAGGAACATGCTTCCATTGCCTCTATTTCACCTGAAGTTAAAGCGAAAACAATAGTGGTGAACGGTGTCTCAAAAAGTTTCTCCATGACCGGCTGGCGTATAGGATATATGGCCGGGGATAAGGAAATGATCAAAAAGGTAAACACTTTGCAGAGCCATTCCACTTCCAATCCGTGTTCGATAAGCCAGGCTGCTGCCGAATATGCGATTTCAAAAGGATTAACCGAAGAGATGGAACGCAATTGCAGCAAATTCCAGGAGCGCCGGGATGTTTTAATGAAGGGGCTGTTATCTATAGATAAGGCGAAACCTTTTAAGCCGGAAGGGGCGTTTTATTTCTTCTGTGATATCTCGGGATATGGCCTGGATTCGATGACATTTGCCGAAAGGCTTCTGGATGAGGCAAAGGTTGCCGTTATTCCCGGTGCACCTTTCGGGGATGATCGTTTTATAAGAATAAGTTTCGCCACAGATGTAGATACGATCAAGAAAGGTATTACAAGGATCAAAGAGTGGGCTGGAAGCTTGTAGATTACAAGTAATAGCGGTTAGCGCATAGCGTATAGCGGATAGCGTTTAGGAAATAGGGCTTAATTCCCTCTATACGCTAAACGCTCTACGCTAAATAAGGAGAACATATGCGACAAACAATTGCTGAGAAGATATTATCAGAACATAGCGGGCGGAACGCCAAAGCCGGAGACAACGTCATTGCTGACGTGGATTTCTGTTTCGGACAGGATGGGACCAGCGGAATGATCATTGACAGTTTCCGGAAGATGGGAGCGGAAAATGTCTCCAACAAGGACAAATATTGCATGGTCCTTGATCATTCGTGCCCAAGCCCGAATATCGGGGTTTCCACAATACATAATAAAATAAGAGATTTTGCAAGAGAACAGAACGTGAAAGTTTTTGATGTTGGCCAGGGCGTGTGTCATCAGCTTGTTCCGGAGAATGGCTTTATTGCCTGCGGGGACCTTGTCCTTGGGGCCGACTCTCACACCTGTACATACGGGGCGATAAATATCTTTTCAACCGGAGTGGGGTCAACGGATCTGGCTATAACATTGGTCAGCGGTAAGAACTGGTTTATGGTCCCTGAGACAATTAAGATCGTCGCCGGTGGGGAACTCCCAAAAGGAGTTTATTCGAAAGACGTGATCCTTAAGATCATCGGGGATATAGGCGCTGACGGAGCTACTTATAAAGCAGTTGAATTTTACGGAAAGGTTATAAACCGTTTAAGCGTGGATGCGCGGTTTACGATATCTAATATGGCCGTGGAAATGGGGGCAAAGTGCGGCCTCATGGCGGCGGATAAGAAGGTAGTGGATTGGGTGAAAAAACACTCTGTCAGGGATCCAAAACCTGTAGAAGCTGATGATGATGCCAGATATGAGGAAGTAAGGGAGTATGATTTTACGGACCTTTCTCCGCAGATAGCAAAACCTCATACTGTTGACAACGTGTGTGATGTCGAAGAAGTAGAGGGAACGTCCATCAGCGCGGTTAGTATCGGAACGTGTACTAATGGACGCCTGGAGGATCTTGAGATCGCCGCTAAGATACTGAAGGGAAGAAAAGTAGCCCGTGACGTTAAACTTATTATTACACCCGCCTCCAAGAAAATATATCTTGATGCGGTGAAGAAGGGGTATGTTGAAACATTCATCACCTCGGGTGCGATCGTGAACAATCCCGGATGCGGTCCGTGTGTCGGCACGCATCAGGGGGTCCTGGCTGACGGGGAGAATGCTCTTTCCACGGCAAACAGGAATTTTAAGGGAAGAATGGGCAACCCAAATTCGAATATATATCTGGCTTCTCCGGCAACCGCAGCTGCGACTGCGCTCGAGGGGGAAATAGCTGATCCGAGGGAACACAAGAGAAGGCTTGCGTAGTAAATAAAAGGGAGAAAAAATGCCGCATTCACACAGGTTGAGAATTCAGAACGATATTAATACCGATTATGTGATTTCCGGAAGGTATAAGTTCAAGATCCAGGATATGAAAGAACTGTCAAAGCATATCTTTGAGGATATTGAAGAAGGATTCGCCGCAAAAATAAAGCCCGGGGATTTTCTGGTTGCCGGAGGAAATTTTGGATGCGGGTCTTCACGGGAACAGGCTCCCGCGGCTCTTAAGGCGAGCGGTCTTTGCGCGGTAATAGCCAAAAGTTTTGCACGGATATTTTACCGCAATGCATTC
The DNA here is from genome assembly GCA_013204685.1 of Candidatus Omnitrophota bacterium. Taxonomy (GTDB): domain Bacteria; phylum Omnitrophota; class Gorgyraeia; order Tantalellales; family Tantalellaceae; genus JABMSC01. The sequence continues at coordinate 7,495 of JABMSC010000124.1, forward strand.
AACGTGGGGCTCTGTCTTGTGGAATGTGAAACTAACTATATTGACGATATGGATGAACTTGAACTGGATCTGGATGAAAACATTTTAAAAAACCTCACTAAGGGTGTGAACATTGAAATAAAACCCGTTCCCGGCATAATGAGGAAGTTTCTTGATTCGGGCGGCGTTATAGAATATTTCAAAGAGCACGGCGGTTTTGAGGATGTAGTGTAGGGATGCAGACGTTATTATGGAAATACTCGACTTAGGAACAGCTGGATACACGGGTGTGCTCGAGAAACAGATCGATCTTTTAAACAAAAGGATCGCAGGTGAAGTTCCGGACACTCTTATTATGGTGGAGCACCATCCGGTTGTGACCTTAGGGCGACTGGGTGCGGAAAGCAATGCATTTGATGCAGAATATTTTGAGAAACAAAATATTCCCGTTGTTCCATCCCGAAGGGGCGGCGAGATCACTTGTCATGCCCCGGGACAACTTGTTATGTACCCGGTGGTGGATCTTAAGAACAGAAAAAAAGATGTTTCTTTTTACATAGACTTTCTTGAGAGGACCGTTTCGGCGAGTTTGAACAAAATTGGAGTGCCGGCAGAACATACCCCGGAAGAGCGAGGTGTATGGGTTCATGAAAAGAAGATCGCGTTTATTGGCATCGCCTTAAAGCAGTGGGTGACATATCACGGCATTTCAGTGAACTTGAACAATGATCTGGATCCTTTTACACGTATGGATCCCTGCGGCCGGAAGGGGACAAGGGTTACTTCCGCGAAGGAATGCCTCGCGCGTGAAGTGAATATGCGGGAAACAAAGAAAGTGTTCGCGGAACAGTTTGCGAGGGATCTGGAAAAGGCGTATGGAGGGATCAAGCTCGAGGAGATATGGACATAATACTGCCCGAATTATCAGGAAAGGAAACCGAAGCGGTTATAACCGCGTGGCATGCGAAAGAAGAGGATCCCGTAACAAAAGATCAGGATCTTCTGGAGGTCGCGACGGACAAAGCCACCTTTGATGTACCCGCTCCGTGTGATGGTACTCTGGTAAAGATATTGAGGAAAGAAACGGAAGAAGTAAGGGCGGGAGAAATTATCGCAGAGATAACTGAGAGCTGAAAAGAGATTTTGCAAGAAAAGGAGCAACAATGCAAGAAGAAGCAAAGAGGATGAAAAAATTGCCGCTATACCTTTTTACGATCATAGATGATCTAAAAAGGGAGGCCAGGGACCGTGGACTTGATATCATAGACCTTGGCATGGGCAATCCTGACCAGCCGACTCCTGAACACATTATAAAAGAGCTTTGCAAAAGGGCCTGGAAGACAGAAAACCACCGGTATTCGAGATCCATTGACAGTATCGAGGGCAAGCTTAGAGAGTCAATCGCGAAATGGTATAAAAAGAAATTCAACGTGAGACTTGATCCGGAAGCGGAAGTCCTGCCCCTTATAGGATCCAAGGAGGGAATTGCACACATATCGCTCGCTTTTATGAACAGTGACGAAATAGCTCTCGTTCCGGATCCATCTTATCCGGTTCACTTTAACGGTGTTCTCATTGCCGGCGGCAAGGTGCACGATCTTCCCATGAATGAGGAAAATAACTTTATGCCGGACCTTGATGCTGTTCCCAAAAAAGTGCTGAAGAAGACCAAGATGATGTTTTTGAGCTATCCAAACAATCCGACAGCCGCGGTCGCAACAAAGGCGTATTTTAAAAAGGCCGTTTCTTTTGCGAAAAAAAATAAAATAATACTCGTACATGACCTGGCTTATTCGGACACAGTATACGATGGTTACAGAGCTCCGAGCATGCTGGAAGTGCCGGGCGCAAAGGAAGTGTGTGTTGAGTTTCACACATTGAGCAAGTCTTACAATATGGCAGGGTGGCGTATAGGTTTTGCAGTCGGTAACGCCAGGATCCTGAAGGCCCTGGCAAAAACCAAGGGCTACATGGATTTTGGTCTTTTTAAGCCTATACAATATGCCGCGATAAAGGCATTAACGGGGCCTCAGGGCTGCGTCCGGAAACAGGTGGCGCTATACAAGAGAAGGCGCGATGTTATGGTCCGGGCTCTGGCGGACATCGGGTGGGATGTACCAAAACCAAAGGGCACATTTTATCTATGGGCAAAGGTGCCCCAGGAATACAGTTCGCTTACTTCCATGGAATTTGTTTCTCTCTTAATACGGGAGGTTGGTATCGTGGTAGCTCCGGGCACCGGGTTTGGTGAAGGTGGTGAGGGTTATGTCAGATTCGCTCTTGTGGAGGATGAGAAGAGGTTGTTAGAGGCTGCTCGAAGGATCAAAAAAGTGCTGGATAAGAACAGGTAAATATATATTATGAAAAAGGTTTTGATTTTCTACATATCTAAACACTCCGGGCATTACCATGCGGCAAGTGCTATTGAAAAGGGTTTATGTGAGTCCGCTGACGACATCAAGATCGAAAAGATCAATTGCCTGAACTATACAAACCCTATTCTTGGCAAGATCATCAACAGGGCCTATATGGAAGTCATCAAAAAGAAACCCGAGATCTGGGAGCATATCTATGATAATCCGAACTTTTTGAAAAAGACAAAAAAGGCCCGGGAAGCTCTTCACAAATTCAATATGTCGAAGATAAAAAAATTGCTTAACGCTCATTCTCCTGACATTGTTTTTTGCACCCAGGCATTTCCGTGCGGGATGGTGGCAGACTACAAGAGGACATCAGGAAAGGATTTTCCACTGGTGGGCGTTCTTACCGATTATGCGCCCCATTCTTACTGGTTGTTCGACGAGGTGGATTATTACATAGTTCCTGCGCGTGAAACCGGCAGCGTTCTTGAAGAAAAGGGCATTCCACGAGACAGGATAAAACCGTTAGGCATTCCCGTGGATCCTAAATTCCGCGAAAAACATGTTACCAGTAAGATCAGAAGAAGTCTGGGGCTCGACGTTGATGCTTCAACGATCCTCATCATGGGCGGGACTCAAGGGCTGGGAGCGATGGAAGAAGCGGTTAAATCGCTTCTTTTGGATAAAAAACATAAATATCAGATTTTGGTCGTCGCAGGCGCAAATAAGAAATTATACAAACGCCTCAACAAGCTTAATATTAAAACGGGTAGCGAAAATATAAGGGTTTTTTCTTATATTGATAATGTGGATGAACTTATGGATGCTTCTGATGTTATTATTTCCAAAGCAGGGGGCATGACAACGGCAGAGTCCCTTGCTAAAGGTCTCCCCATGCTCATTGTAGACCCCATACCGGGGCATGAAAGAATGAATACTGATTTTCTGGTGGAAAAAAAAGCGGCAGTCGAGAACAAGGATTTCTCGAAAATACATGACGATATAAACAAACTGTTTGATACTGAAGATATTCTTTCCCGGATGCGCGAAAACATTAAGTTTCTGGCAAAACCGAACAGCGCGCTTGATGTCGCAAAACTTGTGCTTGAAAGATAGGGGATAAAATAAATGTTATATAGGCTTTATGTTATAGGAATGTTGCTTGCCAGGGTGCTTTCCCTCAAGGCAGGTTACGTTATCGCGAAAATTTCGGCAAATTTATATTGCTTTTTTGCCAGAGAAGACCGGAGGGAACTCACAGATAATCTTCGTGTAGTTCTTGGCGAGGACACCCCCAACGCTGTTATAGACGAACATGTCCGGGGGATCTTTGTAAATTTCGCAAAATATCTTGCCGATTTTTTTAAATTCACCCGCTATACAAAAGAACATATAGACCAGAACATAGAAATAGTTGACATAGAAAACCTTGATGACGCTTTAGCCGAAGGTAACGGTGCTATACTTTTGTCTTTGCATCTGGGAAACTGGGAACTTGGCGCGGCGATCATTGCAAGTATCGGATACCCTCTGAGTGCTTTAGTGCTTGAGCATGCGGACAAACGTATCAACGATTTTTTTGTCAAGCAGCGGGACATCAATTCAATGAAAGTAATACAAATGGGCCTTCAGGCAGGCCTCCGGATAAAAGAATGTTTCAGGGTCCTGAAGAAGAATGAGAGCCTGGCCATTGTGGGGGACAAGGATTATACCTCTAATGGCCTGGAGATAGAGTTTTTCGGGAAGAAGGCTGTGCTCCCCAAGGGTCCGGCAGTTTTTGCGCTGAAGACAAAAGCGCCGATAGTGTTTACTGTTCTTACCCGCGAAAAGGACGACACGTTTAAATTCTATTTTGAAAAATCGATAAAGTGTGAAAATACCGGTGATGCTGATAAGGATATCAGGGGTGTAATGAGTGAATACATAAAATTATTCGAAAAATACATACGGATGTATCCGGACCAGTGGTATGCGTTCAAAAGATTATGGAAGCCAGACGAGACAATACGATAGTAATAATTCCTTCATTTAACGAGGCCAGGACTATAGGGTATATAGTTAAAGATATAGTCGAGAGGGGCTTAAGCGTCCTTGTCGTTGACGACGGATCTCTGGACAACACCGAAAGGGTAGCTCTGGATAGCGGGGCGATGGTGATGCGCCACAAAGAGAACCGGGGCAAAGGGTTTTCTGTCAGAGAAGGAATAAAATATGTTCTGGGAAAGACAAATTTCGAGTGGATGGTAATAATGGACGGCGACGGGCAGCATCACACTGAAGATATAGCGGTTATGATGGGGGCGACCCAGAAAGGCAATTTTGATATTATTAACGGCAATCGCATGAGAGAGACCGGGACAATGCCGTTTTCGAGATACTGGACCAACAGGTTTACTTCATGGACGATCTCGAGGATCTGTAACCAGTATATACCGGATACTCAGTGCGGTTTCAGGCTTGTAAAGGTGGATTCTCTAAAGGGAATGGAACTTGAATCAGAGAAATATGATATAGAATCAGAAATGTTGATACAGGCCGCAGAGAACAACAT
>JABMSC010000125.1 GCA_013204685.1 Candidatus Omnitrophota bacterium
CTGCTTTATGGTGGTACTTGTCCCGTTAGAAATTTCTTCAGAATTTGTAATGGGGCCTGTGTCGGGGGAAAGCTCGTCCGTTGCCCCGGCAGGCTCTTCCGCTCTCTTAGACAATTTAAGGATGACTACGGGAAAGAAGAAAGTCCGCCGTAACTCGATTGTCTCCATATCAAATCCTGAACGGCCCAACAAAATTTCTTCGACAATCTTTTGAGCTTCTGTCCAAGAATCAGGATCATATTTACGTGTCGGAGTTTCGCTTCTTTTCTTATAATAAGGGGAGACTCTTATAGCATCGAAAAATCTTTTATACAGGTCTTCCGGAGATTCGCCGGAACGACGGGATCTGACAAGCTCGCTTAAAAACATCGCCCATTCACCAGGCATAAGAACAAAAGCCTGTCCGTCAGGTTTAAGAACTCTGTGAAATTCCCGCATGGCCCTCAGAAATGTAATGAACGCTTCCGGTTCTTCCGATCTTTCACCTTCACGGCCATAGGCGGGATCTGTAAAAATTTTGTCTACGGATAGATCCGGCATATCTATGCTTTCGGCATTTCCTTTTCCATGCTGAATATTTGTTAATTCCGGTCTTAATATAGCAGGCAGAAAGTCAAAAATCCTTCTCAAGCCTTCGAGGTTCTTATCGATAGCGTAGGTTTTGTCGCCCTCATTTTCGGGATAACCATACCTGATGTCGCTGGCAATTATTCTCTCTGCTTTGCAGAGAGTGGCCAGTAAAATATTCAAATTTCCCGGGCCGGCAAACGGATCTAATATGGTGTCCCCTTCTTCGATACTTTCTGCCTGCTCTAACATATCAATCCCGGAACTCGGGGATATCGCGAACTTACGCGAATCCGTGTCAGAGAGTATTCCAATTTGACCGTATTTTCTGATATAATAATGTTTCGGACGAAGGTGTAGATTGTTAAGCACCACGATTCGGCCTATATATTGGGCTAATTCGCGTGTTTTTGCAATCAGGTCCAGAGCCAATCTTTCAAGTTCGCTTTCAGTCGTTTCCGCGTTTCTTTCATCTAAGGCTGCCCTGTAATTTTCCCGCACTTTTAAGAATTCGTCTCGTTTGCGAAAATATTCCTCTTTATAGGGATAAAAAACTTTCTCATACTTTTTCTGCTCCCAGGCTATCTCCTCCTCCGCTGACTCATGTTCAAGCATGCGCTTTGTCGAAGTTTCTAATCCTCTTAGATTATCGTCAACACGAGCTTTTCCATCTGCTGATAACGTGTCATAAGGAAATACAGTTTCTTCGATAATGCCAAAAGGGGTCCCGGTTTCCAGTATCTCACGTACCCGCTCATAATCCACCGCCCCGGCATTATCGTCACTTGCCCCGTTAGAAATTTCTTCAGAATTTGTAACGGGGCCGGTGTTTTCGGTGCCCTGGTGCCATGGTACGCTCGTCGCTTCGTTCTGCGAACCCACATCCCCCATATCTATCACAATGTCAGGCTCGCGCGGATCCGGAGATTCTTGCGCACGCATGTCATGGCGCACGCGACGCAAACGCCTCCTCCACTGCAATATTCCGGGATAACTCCCTTTTGCCCTTTCCGCAAGACGCGCCCTACGTGTTCCGTCGTCCAGCTTCAGCTTCACGAAAATATCTATATTCTCAACGTCCGGGGGCATGCGATCGACGATATCGAACGTGATGAAATCCATTTCTGGATATTTTTCACGTGCTCCGGCGAAAGTGGTCTTGCGCCACGTTCCCCATCCCAAAAATACAGGATCCAGGCTTACCATGCTCATGCCTGACTCTCTCACCCAGCTGCGTAATTCCTGCGTTACCGTGGTCTTGCCGGATCCCGCTCGTCCTTTAAGCGCTATGGTCACTGGACCTTCGCGTTCTTCGGAGAGCTTATGCCGGATAAGCTTTTTCAATTCTTCAAGACCTTCGGTCTTTTCGCGCTGCGTAGTGCGTGCAGCGTCGTGTGTCGGTGTGGGGTCGATCTCCCGGGTAGCAGCTAGATCCTGCCTGGATACATCCCAAGAGGTGCCGATCATCTCTGCTTCAATGCCATTAGTTTTAACTTTTTCAGCCAGGAGACCCCGGAGACGCTCTACCGTTTCCATAAATACTACCCGCCTGGGTTTATAGGTATTTTCAAGTTCTTCATTGAGCGTGTGGTCCAGGCCAAGCATTGCACCTATTTCATGAATAAGCGCTGCGGCATCGGCAACCCTGTCCTTTGTTATAACCAGATTAATCCCGAATCTCTCGCTTGCGTGAGCACGTATCGGGATGCCTTTAATCCTTTTGATCCCACAAATCCTCTCTTCATCTATCCGTTTTAAGATCGCTTCTACAATATCTTGTCTTCCTAATGTATCCCCAAAGAAAGCAATGGCAGCCCGAACTCTTACATCGTCTTTTTCCAGAGGGCTCGCCTCCGCGTCTTCGCCGCAATGAGCATAATAAATAAACTCATCAGCCAACTGGTGAACAGCTTCTTTTATTTCCTCCCCGTATTTACCGCTTAGGGCTTCTCCTACTGTGGCTTTCTTATTCGTTTTTAACAGCTCGCGGATAATGCCAAGATATTTTTTTGTTTCAGCGGTTAATGTGTACTCTTCGTTTTCTTGAAAAAGCTTGTCTTTAACAAGCGCGCTTAAGCGCTTGGTCTTGTCCCAAAGGGCCGCTTCGTCTTTGCGTTTTATTTTTCTTCCAGGCGATGTTCTCGGCTCAAATGCTTTAAGGTCTATTACTACTTCTTTTATTTTCCCCTTCTTGCCCCTATGAATTGTTACGCCTTTTCTGCCTTCCAGTCTTTCTTGAAGCTTTTGTGCTTCTTTTGTTCTTCTGACGCCCCATCGCTTTTTTCCGCCTATCTGGAATCTTTTAGCATCTCTTTTCTTCAACCTGTAGAGAAGCTCTTCTTGTAAAAATGTTCCCACCCCTCTTCTTCGCGTTTCCTTATCAACATATACTCCATTGTCTAAAGCAACTTTCCAGGGATACTCAAGAAATGACCACAACCCAACCGGTTTTCCTTCATGAAACGCTACAAGAGCATCAGCTCCAGATCTCATCCAATCTTCGAGCGACCATTTCTCCCAAAAATCGGAAGTTACTATAAGCCTGGCAATACCTGAATCATATACCTCGTCTTCTGGCAGTTCTGATATTAGTTTAAATTCAAGTTCGAGGCTTTCCCTGGAAGTGGTTTCAAGAACTCGAGGCACACGACCGGAAAGTTCATAGCTATCTCTACCGAGGGCTTTACTCTTTGGATTAAAGTCCTTCATTTTCATGAAGGATCTCCGCATACCTCTGTGCGTGTTGTGAATTACTACTTCGAACTCGGCCCACTTATTATCACGCGTAAGAACCCATCTCAGAACTGTACGAGCATAGCCACGGCCATTTTGAGGTAAATTCGGGAAATAATGCTTTATTTTGATAAGACCATCTTCTTCGAAAACATCGAGATAGTAATGTCCTCCGCGTTCTGGCTGGCGCGGGTTCGAAATTTCTACCAAATATGTATCATAGAAAACTGATGCCCCTCTAGGAATTTCGGGCAACTCCACCACATATCCTGCGCCAAAGATTTCTTCGATGCTAATATCACGCAGATCTTCGCTAACTTTAGGTATGAGTTTTAAGGATTTTATTTCTCTTAGCTCTTGGAGAATTCTTGGGATATCGTTCTTGTTTTTGTAGGCTTTGAGGATCTTGAGGATTCTAGGTCTTAGGCGTTTGGGTATCTTGCATATGATCTCGTGGGGCTTACCGCCTGAACCTCTGTGAATGGCTACAAGGCCTAATTTTTCAAGCACGGTGAAGCCGCGATGAGCGGTTGATCTGGACACTCCAAACTTTATATGTTCAAGGTATTCACTTATAGTAAATTTACCTAACGGCATATGGCCAAAAGCATAAAACGGGGATGGTTTTTTCTCTTGTTTTGAATCTGTGGGTGCCTGCCCCGTTAGAGATCTCGAGGAAAGCTTTAACGGGGGCGTGGGCTCGCCCTCTTCCGTTGTTCCCTCAGTGTCACCCGGATTCACCTCTCCCGACCCCTGCTTTATGGCGGGGCCTGCCCCGTTAGAAATTTCTTCGGAATTTTCTTCATCTTTCGGCACAACCCAGATAGAATTGGGACATGGAGCAAAACTTTGCGTAGAAAAATCACCCGCTATTAAACCCGCGAACCCTCCACCATCACAGGCTATAGCTCTTGTCAGCTTAACATTGTTCTCCTCGGCCCAGCGTGCCAACTGTTTCGCCACGTCAGAATGCGTCCTCGAGCTGGTTACACCCGCAAATTTCGCAAGTGCGGTACCCATAATCAGGGCTCCTTCTTCCGTCAAGCCAATAAAACTCCAGCTGCTGGGCTCGTCATTTCGTTTTGTTGCGACTTTCCCGTCCCATATCAGGATCGGGCCGAGCTGGATGGCGCACGTAAGATCGCTTGTGATCTCCTCAACCCCGCCGGGTTCGACATCGTAGATGAACTTTTCTACTCCCTTGCTTATCCTCCTTACAAGGATCGGTTTCTTCTTTTTTGTTAACGGCACCTTTCGGATGACGGGCGTTCCGTCTGCCGTTACACCGAAGATGCCTTCCCCGATGGGCCTATCTGACATTGCAATATCTGGAAAAAATTCCGAAACAACTACATTATCGATCTTTACAAGTCCCGCATGCGTGGAGTTAAACTTTTCTACCGAAAACGGATCCGAATCGATCGCATGATATCTAGCCAGTTCGGGCAAATATCCGCCGTTTACAGCTGCCACTGCTCCTTCTTTTTTTGCCGCGGATAAGCTGCGATCAGCGATTCTTACATCATATGGCGATTCAGGGTTCTTAAGCTGTATTCTGACGATATGATATGTGCAATCCTCTTTGATCGTCCACATGTCCGTGGCGCTGTTAACTGATGTGTGCGTGCCCGCATCTTCAATCAGATTATCATCTGCCCCAAACATTTTGTATACGATACGGCTGGCTAAGCTTTTCATGTCATGGGCAAGCAGCAGACGATCACTGTCTTTATTTAGCTGATATTTACTGAGGAATAGACTGAGCGCTATAACCAGACACGTATCAATGACATTGTTGATCCGTAAACGATTTTTATTCTCTTTCTTAAGCGTGAAAAGCCTGTATGCAGCAAAAGTGAATATCGGAACGCTAAAAGCGATACCGATAAATAGCGTGTAAGAAATATCCGTGTAGAAGCATGCGATTATTGCGCCACCAAATGCCGAAAACAACAAAAGTTTTATAGTGGATATAAACCTGCCGTAATAATAAGAGGTGCTTTTATTAGGTCTTTCTTTCTCTTCATCTTCGGATTTCGGGTCTTTTGATAACCATATTGCCACATCTTTTAAATTTTCGGACAGCTTGATCTTAAGC
>JABMSC010000126.1 GCA_013204685.1 Candidatus Omnitrophota bacterium
AAAGAATACAACTTCACGGCTGTGCTGGATGATGGTGAAGTGCATGCCCAGAGGGATGATGTATACAGTGATGCTGATCTGGCGACGCTGGTGCAGGTAAACATATACACATACTACCAGAGCGGTAAGATCAACACCAAACAGGTTTATGACAATGTGAACCTCACCAAGAACGAGAATTACGAGTCGTTCACGTTCGCCGCTGACGGCGAGACGATGACCGAGCATATATCCCGTTATGACGGTACGTGGAATAGAGATTCTAGCTTTACGGGCGCACTTGATGACGGGGATGTACATGCGCAGCGCAGTGATATATATAATGATCCGGACTGTACGGATTATCAGCAGACGGTCCTATATACCTATTACCAGAGCGGTAAGATCAATACCAAAGAAGTCTACGACAACGTGAACCTCACCAAGAACACCAATTACGAATCATTCACGTTCGCCGCTGACGGCACGACAATGACCGAGCATATATCCTATTATGACGGTGCGTGGAATAGAGATTCTAACTTCACTGGAACACTTGGTGACGGGGATGTACATGCGCAGCGTAACGAGGTTTATAACGACGTTAATTGCACCGACTATCAGGGAGTGAATATTTTCACTTATTATTCTTCAGGCAAGATCAAGAAGAAGGACATTTCCGGCCCCGGCGGATGGATCGAGACTTTCTGGCACTACAACGACAGCGCGAACCGTCCCAGGAAGATGTTGAAAAGTAACGGTGAGGCCGCCGAGTATTTCAATACTCCCGGTTATAAAGCAACAACTTACTGGGCTACCAACGGGAATGTCACGCACTGGGCAAGTGTTTCGGATTATGATACCTCCGGCAGTTACAGGTGCCAGTGGTATAAAAGCGGAAGCACACTTCAGCGTTTCACGTATTATTCGAGCGGCTACGTACAGTATAAGAATATATATTCGGTATCCGGCAGCACGGCGACCTGGGTGTCGGCAGAAGGATATCAGAATGCCGGAAGTTTTCCGTTTGGCACCTGGGACGGTGCAAAGACCAGGGAGACTACGGGAGCTCCTTCGGCAATGTCCATACCGGGTAAGCCCCAGAGGTCCGATACATCATCGCTTATGCTCGGCGAAGAACCCGCGGTGAACGAGGCAGCCGACGATCTGATCCCGGAAAGCATGGAACATTTTACCGATAAACTTAATGAACTTAAGAGCGTTTCCACCGGGGAAGGCGTCACGATAGCTATCCTGGATACCGGTATAGATACTGACAAGCTCAACATAGATGTTATAGGCGGATTTGATTTTGCCTCGGAAAATGAAAATTACACGGATATTCTTGGACACGGAACCAGGACAGCAAGTGTGATCAATGAAGTTGCTCCGGAAGCGGATGTTGTGGCAGTGAAAGTATTCGACGACAATAATGAAACCACATCAAGCATTGTTGCTAATGCTATACGATATGCTGTTGATATGGGGGCAAGGGTGCTTTCTATGCCGTTTACCCTGTTTCCAATAAGCGATCAGCTTGAAGCAGCTATCGATTATGCGGTAGATATGGGCGCTATACTTATAGCAGCCGCCGGCAACGAAGGCACCGAAATCCTGGAAGGAAGTCTGGCAGCTGACGATAATGTTATTACTGTTGGTTCAGCCGATCCCGACGGCAGCTTTTCTGCATGGAGTAATTATGGAAATGAACTGGATCTTGCGGCTCCATGGGATGTCATAACAGCTGATGGCGAGAATGAAGCGGGAACTTCTTTTTCAGCGGCGCTTGTTTCAGGTATAACGGCGCTTATGCTTGCGGAAAACCCTGAAATGACTCGAGAAGATGTTATTGAGAAACTTGCTGACCTGATGTCAGATTTCGATAGTACAGTTTCAGCTAGTGAGGTTGATGAGCAGATGAGCTCAGGTGTTGACCAGAAAGTTTTGAGTGACGTTGTCGGCATGCAGAAAGCTATCGCTATGAGCAGGCGGCAGGCGAGTGACGCACGTTTTTCAAGGAAACATCCGACCGTTCAGGAGACAATGGGACAGTACAGTCTTATTTTTCCATTGAAAGGAAGAAAGTAATATGCGGAGTATTCAGTCGTAAAGCTAGAAAGAGTATGATACAATAAAAAAAGTATAAAGTGAGGAGGAAAGGACAGTGGCAGACTCAACGGATAAGAGAAAACATGAAAGGGTTAAAGCTCATATCCCAATAAGATACCGCAAATTACGCGATGGCGCGGGTATCGAAGGGGTGAGTTCCATAACCAAGAATCTGAGCCAGGGAGGCATCCGCTTCAGGACCGCGGGATTTGTTTCTATGGCATGCAGATTGATACTGGAAATGGATATCCCCATGTTTACAAAATCTGTCAAGGCAATCTCAAAAGTCGCATGGATCCGTAAAAATGATTCCGGCGACGGGTATGAGATAGGCAATCAGTTTCTGGAAATGTCCAAACAGGACAAAGAACTTGTTTCGGAATATGTGGATAGTCTCGGAAAAGGGAAGAGTTCCGAGAAGCCTATCACTGCAGCAGACATTGCCTCAAAGACAGAAAGTTCTTCGGGGGAAGAGCAATAAATCCATAAAAAGCAAACGCATAGATTCAGAATGCGGACCGGGTGTATCTGGTCCGCACGATCTATCCGTTTCCCATCTGAGTTTATGTGCGTCTAACACACCAAAAAAGTACATATAAAGTTTTTAATTTCCATGCAGATATGATATACTAATCTCATAGATAAATAGCTATCTACTATTTTAACCAAGTTCATTTTTTATTATTCCAAAAAGGTGAGAATATGGACGGGTACGAAGAAAAAAGAAAGTTTCCCCGTATAGTAACACACATCCCCGTGAAGTATCGTAAGCTGAACGATCCGGGAAGTGTGTCTGGGGGCGGTTCTGTCACCAAGAACTTGAGTGTGGGAGGTGTTCGTTTCACTACACCTGAATTTATTTCCAGGGCATGCAGGCTTATTCTCGAGCTGGATATGCCCATGCTCACGAAACCCATAAAAGCTATTTCCAAGGTGGCATGGATACGTAAGCTGTCTTCCGGGGGCAATTTCGAGATCGGAAGTCGATTTCTTGAAATATCAAAAACTGACAAGGAATTGGTCTCCAAATATGTCGATAGCTTGAATCATTATAACGATTCGGGGGAAACTGAAAATCTTGCAGAAAGTGCGGGAAGCAGTCTAGTACAGTAATAATTGTATTTGATTTTTTACTGGTAATGTTCCCGTGTTTTTAATTGGTGAAATTATATTTTGTCTTTATTAGATAAAGGGGCACGGTGTACCGTGCCCCTTTATTTTAAATGGGGCACGATCGGAGACACAAATCACACACTATGCGTCGCACAGCGCACGTATGACATTTACAATTGACAATCTGTGGTTTCATGGGATAAAATGTTAAGACAATTCAGCGAGGTTATATATATTAAATAGGAAAATACAGTTATTTAGGCTATAAAGTAATACTCTGATGATATGCGAAAAAAATCTATTCTAACCATATTTATTATTATTCTTTTTCTTTTATCTTTTGAAAATTCCGCCTATGGTTTCTGGCTATGGACACCTAAGAGCGGTACTCTTGTAAACCCTAAATATGCCGTAAAAGATTCCCCGCAGGACCAGTTTGACTGGGCCATGCGTTTCTTTAAACTGAACGATTTTAAGCGTTCCGCCGATGAATTTATGAGATTGACGAAATATTACCCTGATTCCGATCTTGCGCCGGATGCACAATATTATGCCGGACGCAGTTATGAAGAACTGGGCAAGTATTACGCCGCTTTTATTAATTACCAGAAGACCATAGATAATTATCCATATACAAGGCGTATGAACGAGATTATCAGGCGTGAATACAATATAGCAAATATTTTTCAGACCACGGAAGTGCACAAGGTTCTGGATATGGAACTGTCCTTAGCTTTGGACAGGGCCATAACCGTATATAATAAAATAGTAGAGAATGCGCCTTTCGGGGAATATGCGGACAAATCTTTATACAAGATGGCGGAATGTTATCGCAGGGCGAAGAAATACAAGAAAGCCCTGGAGGCTTATGAGCGGCTGATGAGCGATTATCCTGAAAGTGATCTTGTAACGGAAGCCAGATATCAGTTCGCATATACAAAATACGAAGCTTCACTTGATCCTGAATACGACCAGGAAAGCACGGAAGAAGCCCTAAGGGAATTTCAGCAGATAGCTAAAACTACAGCGATCCCGGCGGTAGCTGAAGAAGCTGAAAAGGTTTTTGATGAATTAAAGGAAAAGAAGGCGGAGAGCGAGTTCAAGATCGCGAAATTCTATGAAAGAGGCGGAAAATACAAAAGCGCGCTTATATATTACAATGAGATCGTAGGAAAGTTTCCCGGAACAAAAGCTGGGGAAGAAGCAGCTGAAAGAATAACGTACTTAAAAGAAAAGGTTAAGGGCAAATGAAATCAATAACATATTTAATTCTATCCATTTTTCTTGTAACATGCGCAGGTTGCGGTTACAAATACGGTTCTATGCTTCCTGAGGGCACCGATTCCGTTCATGTGGCAAGTTTTATTAACGGAATAGACCCGGCGCAGCAGGTGACGGATAGGAGAGCGGATTATTCCTACTGGCCGGGGCTTGAGACCGATCTCACAAAAAGGGTTATCGGGGATTTTATTGTTGACGGGAATCTCAAAGTCAAAAGCGAAAAAAAGGCGGCGCTCCTCCTCGTGGGCACATTGGTTGATTTCAGACTCTTGCCGCTAAGCTATGATACGGATGAAAACGTTGACGAGCAAAGAGTGGAGATTTATGTCGATCTGGAACTTTATGATAATATAACCGGAAAGCTTTTGTGGAAAGAAGATAATTTCATGGGCCACACGAATTATGAAGTTTCCGATACAGAAAACCTGAGAGAAGAAGACGCTGTACGGGAAGCGGTCAAAGACATTTCGCGAAGAATAGTAGAACGAGTCACAGAAGCATGGTAAGTGAATTCAGGCCTTGCGGAGCACTTACACGCACCCCCACCAGGAAACAGTCCAGCCATGAGTGAAAACTATCTTATAGTCGGAGATGACGATCACATACGTGAAGTGGAAACAACCAAGCTTAAGGATAAATTTCTTTCTCCCGATGAAGTTGAACTCAGTTATTCTGTTTTCACCCCCGAAAATATCGATGAAATAAGTGATTCAATGGGAACCCTTCCGTTTTTATCCGATAAAAGAGTAGTTGTAGTTAAAGAAGCAGAGGCTCTTTCCGGAGAATGCACCGAGACAATAATTTCATATCTTGAAAAACCGCTGGAGACAACTGTTTTAGTTTTGTCCGCGGCAGGATCATTCAAAAAGTCCAAAGCTTTTCGTAAATTGTCGGCTCTGGCAAATGTCATCAGCGCGGACAAACCAGATCCGGCGACCATCAAGAACTGGATACGCACTTTTTTCAAAAAAGAAGGTGTAGAGATATCCGGTGAAGCCGTAGAACTTATTGTTGAACTTAAGGGGACCGACACCATAGGAGTAAAAGAGGAACTATATAAGCTCCTGAATTATGTGGACGATAAAAAAATAGGCATAGAGCAGGTAGAGCAGTTAGTGGGCCGCAGCGTAACGGAAAGTATTTTTAAAATGGTAGACGCGATCAATATCCGTGACGCAGCTTGGTGCTTCAGGATACTCTCCGACTTGTATGATCAGAAGAAACAACCTCAGGAAATAATAGGGTATCTTAGCTGGTATATCAGGGTCATACAGAAAATAACACTTCTTACAGGTAAGGGAATAGGACTGGAAGGGATTTCATCAGAACTGGGGTATTCTCAAGCGTATGCGCGCCGCCTCATGAGTCAGGCGAATAAGTATCCGGTGAACAAAATAAAACGATGGACATCTCTTCTTTTTACGACGGATAGAGACATAAAGACAGGTCGTAAGACCGCGGATCTCGCGATAGATATGCTGCTGGTGGGTTTGATTAATAGCTAAAAAGACAGCCAATAGGTTCGTGCTGCAACGACAGTATTCAGGAGTCCGGAGTCAGCATTCAGAATAAGGAGGGTGCCCCACTGCTTCGGACTCTGAACTACGAACTACGAACTTATTAAAAGCAAGCCCACAACTGTGAACTGTGAACTGTGAACTGTGAACTTATTATGACCTAACCTAATCCTTTACCTAATTAATACATTCCTATATAATATAACCCATGAAATCACTTCAAACCAGACCTATTGGCATATTCGACTCTGGAGTCGGGGGACTGACGGTAGTAAAGAACGTACGCCGGCATCTTCCCGAGGAGGATATACTCTATTTTGGAGACACTGCCCGTGTTCCTTATGGCAATAAATCGCGTGACACAATTGTACGCTTTTCTCTGGAAATAATGGCTTTTATGCTGGAGTGCAGAGTTAAAATGGTTATTGTGGCATGTAACACCGCTTCAAGCCTGGCGTTACCATTTTTACGAAAATATTATTCTATTCCTATTGTAGGGGTTATAACCCCGGGTGTCAGGGAGGCAGCCCGAAGCACAAAAAACGGCAGGATAGGGGTTATCGGAACGGAATCCACTATTAGCAGTAAGGCATATGACAGGGAATTGAGGAAAAATAAACAAAAAGGACGTATCTTTTCAAAAGGGTGTCCTTTATTTGTGCCGCTTGTTGAAAATAGATTTACAGGGAGCGATATAACTTATCAGATAGTTGGCCACTATTTAAAAAGCTTGAAACAGAAGAAAATAGACACCCTCATACTGGGCTGCACACATTATCCTGTCCTTAGGCCCGTTATAAGCAAGGTGATGGGTAGCAGGGTCAAGCTTATTGATTCCTCATTAGCCGTTGCAAAGGAAGTTAAGGAAATACTGGTAAATGAAAAACTTGCGGCTCCGGAGAAAAAACGAAAGGCGAGATCACAGTATTATGTAAGTGACGATGTTAAAGGTTTCTGCAAGACTGCAAACATATTTCTTAAGGAAAAAATCAGCGCGAAAAAGGTGGTTTTATGAAGTTGCGTGAAATACAAGCCCGGACGATAGAGAAAACCGTAAAAGAGCTGTGCATTAAAGCAAATACTTTGCTGCGGGAAGATGTCTTACAGGCTTTTCGTGCCTTTTTTGATAAGGAAGAGGAAAATACACTCCCGAAAAAGATGTTAAAGGTCCTTATTGAAAATTCTGAGATCGCTGAAGAGAAGAAGCTTCCGCTTTGTCAGGATACGGGTATGGTTGCTGTTTTTATCGAAATGGGACAGGATGTGCATATTCTTGGCGGAAGCCTGTCAGGAGCTATTAATAGCGGCGTAGAGGAGGCCTACACAGAAGGATATTTCAGAAAATCCGTTGTTAAGGATCCCCTCATGCGGGATAATACAGGGACCAATACACCTGCTGTTATTCATGTTGATATCACTGAAGGCGACAAGATGAGCATTTCAGTTATGCCTAAGGGTTTTGGCAGTGAAAATAAGGGGAAGATCGGCATGCTAAACCCCACTTGCACTCAGGATGACATCATAGACTTTTGTGTAGAAACCGTCAAGAAAGCGGGACCGGACGCATGCCCGCCGTATATTCTGGGTGTAGGTCTTGGCGGGACAATGGACCAGTGTGCTCTTCTTTCGAAAAAAGCATTATTAAGACCCATAAATGAATCGAACCCGGAACCGCATATTGCGGAATTGGAAGAAAAAATAAAAGAAAGGTCAAATGCTTTGGGTATCGGCGTAATGGGACTTGGCGGGATCTCTACCGTGATAGGGGTTAATGTGAAGGAGGCCCCGACCCATATTGCCGGATGTCCAGTAGCTGTAAGCCTTTGCTGTCATGCGCTGAGAAGCGCGAGCGCGGAGATTTAGCGCTGAGTTCTGTGTGCTGAGTGCTGAGTATCACGACCCAGCACCCAGCACCCAGCACCCAGCACTAACAAAAAAGGACTATACATGTCAAAAACCAAGCACATGCAGACGCCGTTGGATAAAAAAGCTATAAACTCACTTAAGGCCGGGGAAGAGGTTTTGCTCTCTGGTACAATATACACCGCCAGGGATCAGGCGCATATGCGTCTTTCGGGGCTTATAACCGAGGGTGGCAAACTTCCTCTCGAACTCACCGGCCAGGTTATTTATTATTGCGGGCCCGCCCCCGCAAAGACGGGACCTATCGGTTCCTGCGGACCGACAACTTCGGGACGCATGGATCCTTTTACTCCGATGCTTCTTGATGCGGGTCTAAAAGGTATGATAGGCAAGGGAAGGAGATCTCAGGAAGTTGCGGACGCCATAAAGAAGAATGGCGCGGTATATTTTATTGCGCCCGGAGGCGCGGGTGCTTATCTCAGAGAGAAAGTAATATCCTGCGTGACTGTGGCCTTTGAGGACCTGGGCCCTGAGGCAATATATAAGCTCGAGGTAAAGGATTTCCCGCTGGTTGTCGGGATCGATACTGAGGGTAAAGATATATATTCGAAGTTGTAGGATAAATCGAAACCGGCTTACCGGTTCAGACAAAAAAGCCAGAAAGGAAAAAGATGAGAGAAGACGGTAGACTAGCCATGGGAATAAGAAAGATCAAGGTAAAGACGAATTATCTTCAGCACGCAGAGGGATCATGCCTATTTGAGATAGGTAACACCAAGGTTGTATGTTCTGCAAGTGTCGAGGACGGAGTTCCGCGTTTTCTTAAAGGGCAGGGCACAGGATGGATAACATCAGAGTATAGTATGCTTCCCAGATCCTGCAAAAGCAGAGTGCCCCGGGAGTCCTCAAGAGGTAAACAAAGCGGAAGGACGCTTGAGATACAGCGTTTAATAGGCCGTGCATTAAGAAGTGTTGTTGATATGGACGCGCTGGATGAGCGAACTATCTGGATCGATTGCGATGTCCTCGAGGCCGACGGAGGCACAAGGTGTGCCAGTATAACGGGAAGCTTCATTGCTCTTTGCCTGGCGCTTGATCATATGAAAAAACAAAAGATGATAGACAGAATACCCGTAAGCGGTTTTGTGGGCGCCATAAGCGTTGGTGTTGTTAACGGTAATAATTATCTTGATCTGAACTACAGCGAAGATTCATCCGCGGAAGTAGACATGAATATTGTGATGACGGAATCCGGGAAATTTGTGGAAGTTCAGGGTACTGCTGAGAGGGAGCCTTTCAGTCGTGAACAGATGGACGAACTCTTGGAATTGGCTAAGAAGGGTGTTGAAAAACTTATCGAGGAACAAAAGACCGCCCTGAAAGGGATCCTTTAAAGATGGAGATATTAGTCGCAACACACAACAGTAAAAAGCGCCAGGAACTTAAAACTCTTCTTAAGGGATTTAAGAGCGTTGAAGTTTTAAACTTTGATGATATTGATATTGAACCGCCTGTTATTATTGAAGATGGTAAGACTTTCAGGCAGAATGCCGTCAAAAAGGCCGTAACCACATCTAAATTTTTTAATGGTTTAGTTTTAGCCGATGATTCGGGCCTGGAAGTGGATGCCCTTGGCGGTAAGCCGGGTGTGCGCTCAGCAAGATTTGCAAGAATAAAAGCCACTGATGATGAGAATAATCAGAAGCTTCTTAAGCTTTTAGAAAATACCCCTGAGAAGGAAAGAACTGCGAGGTTTGTGTGTAATATAGCCCTCGCCGAAGGGGGGGTACTACTTGAAAGCTTTGAGGGTACAGCCGAAGGAAAAATACGGATAAAGCCCAGAGGGAAAAATGGGTTTGGATATGATCCGCTTTTTGTCCCGAAGGGGCATGAACTTACATTTGCTGAAATGGCTGCTTCAAAAAAGAATGGCATCAGTCACCGGGGCCGCGCGCTCAAGCAGCTTAAGAAAGAGGTTAAGAAATATATATAGCGTATAGCGGTTAGCGGTTAGAGAGATAAAAGATAGCGGTTAGGGCATGCTCAGCTCTTTTGAAGCTCAACACGCGTTCGAGGTAAGCTTTGTGGATATTTCTTCTGTAAAAATTCTAAAAGCTTTTCGCGCGTTTCACAGCGCAGATTCCATGCAGTCGGTGAATCCGCGGCGCTCATAAGGGCGCGCAATTCAACT
>JABMSC010000127.1 GCA_013204685.1 Candidatus Omnitrophota bacterium
AAGAGGTTTTGATAAAAGCGCTTGTAGTGGATGCATCTCAAGAGTTCATTAATAAAGCCGGAATTAAGATCGATGAAGTTGTGTTCCCGCCCAAAAAGTTCGCTCTTGCGGCCGGCCTTATTGATGAAGACAAGAGGTCCGTCATAGAGTCTGAGATGACCATTAGAACATTAAGCGGCGAGACCGCCTCTCTTAAGGTTGCTCTGGATAAAGTTTTCGGAGGCACGCTCGAAAGAAAAGAGGGATACCTCGTCTACTCGCCGCCGGTTGAAAGGTCCGCCGGAGAATTTCTTGAGGTTTTGCCCCGTGTGAACAGCGACGGCACCATAACGGTTACAATAAGGCCTGAAGTGAGCGAGTTCCAGAAGGACCAGAGCATCTATGAGCGCACGCTCCTAACTCAGGTAACGGTTAATAGCGGGGACACTGTTCTTCTCGGCAATATTGCCAGATCCATCCGAAGGGGTGAAGAGGGCGGCTTGCCCGTCCTGGGTGAAACCTTCTCCGAAAAAAGATCCAAAAAAAATAATGTGCTGATTTTTCTTACGGTGGACGTGGTGGAGTAGGGCTTTACTTTTTTGTGCTTGGTTCTGGGTTCTGAGTGCTGAGCTTGATGCCCGGCACGCGGCACCCAGCACTAACGATCTGCGTCCACTGCCTAGTCCATGTCGATCGGCTTTTCCTTCCTGAAAAGATATATCGCGATATTCTTATTTACGCGTATGGCCTCTTTTACAGCCTCAATATTTTTTTCCGCTTTTATTAGGCTTTTCCAGGAATAGAGGTGTCGCTTTTCGTGGAAATCTGAACCTGCAATGTAATTGAATTTTTTCAAACCCACCACATTGAAGAGGTCATCGCGGTTCGCGACCTCCCAGGCATCGAATAGGCGGGCGTATTTCTCGTGGTTATTCCAAAGGTGGATAAAGGGCATCTCGCCCTCAGAATCTTTGTGATGCGGGTGGCCGGCTATGGCAACGGCGCCTTGATCGTGGATCTGTTTTATTATCTTTTCAACTGTTTGATCCGGATCGATGTATTCTTTAACATCAATAGCAAGGATATGGAACTTACCGTAATTATTGCTTATCTCAACCCCCGGGATCACAAGCATTTCATACTTTTCCCAGGCTCTCTGGGCTTCTGTGCGGATAAGCGCCAGGTAATCTTCGAATCCATCCTTTGGAACCGTGCAAGGCCTCTCGTTATTGTCAAGCCACAGGTTAATTGTATACTGCTCGTATAAATGATCAGTTATGCTGATCACATCAAAACCTTTTTCCCCGTAGAGATCTATAACTTTTGGAAGGGACAATCTGCCATCACTTATGTCGGTGTGAATATGCAGATCACATAGCAGCCATTTTTTATTACTGCGGTCCATTACATGCTCCTGACTTTAGGTGGCAACAACATTATTATACAATATTTTCCGCATAAGTAAAGAGGAGCAGCTTTTAATCATCCGAGGCATGCGCGGTTTAGCATACATGTTAAAGATAAAATAGCTAGACTTCTGCTCTTGCTTTTTGGTTTTTAACAGGTAACCTTTACTGTGGAGTTAATAAAGTTCATTAAAAATCAAAAAACTGCAAACGATAAAGGCAAACTATTTGAAAGAATAGGGCGCGTGTCCCGTTAGAGATTGCGGGAAGCGCACTGTTAGAGACGATCTCTAACGGGGCAAAGTTTTGAACCTAAGTCTTGCGTAAGCATGCGGGATAAGGTCGTCAAACCACCGAATTTGTACCTTGATAGCCGGCATAACTGCCGCCTTAATGCAAGGTCGATTTAGTTTGTCCTTTATCGGATAAATAGAGACCAGAAAGGTGGTAGGATAATGTACGGCTATTGGCACAAAAAAAGATCATTTCTGATCGGCATTTCGCTGTTTATAACTGCGTGTTTGATCTCCCCGTCAATTGCATCAGCTTCACAAAACAAATTCAGAACACCGCCATTTCAGAGGGGCATGTGTTTTGCAACATGGTCGAACGACAGGTATTTATCACCTTACTCGGATAGGTCTCTTGAGATGCTCAAAGAGCTCGGCGTTGAATATGTTCAGATAGTTGTTACGCAGTATCAGGAACATTACAACTCGACAAAAATTATCCGGACGGAACTCACTCCCTCTGACAAAAGCGTAATACATGCTATCAGAAAGGCCAATAAACTCGGCCTGAAAGTAATGCTGAAACCGCACATCGATCTTATAAATAAAGACGGCTCGAGTTACTGGCGCGCCGATATAGGGTTTCAGAACGAGGCGGACTGGGAGAAGTGGTTCAAAAGTTATAAAAAATTTATTACTCATTACGCAAACATCGGTGAAAAGAATCTAGTTGATGTCTTTTGCGTGGGGACGGAACTTTCGTTCACGACACAGAAACCCGAGTACTGGCTGGATATCATTGCCGGCGTCCGGACGAAGTTTTCCGGGTCATTGACGTATGCCGCCAACTGGGACAATTACAGGAACATTAAGTTCTGGGGTAATCTCGACTTTGTGGGGATAGATGCGTATTTTCCGCTTTCCTATAATTCTGAGCCGTCGCAGGAAGATCTCAGCAGGGGATGGCAAAAATGGATAAATGAGATAGAAGGATTCCACGCCGAAACAGACAAGCCCATCGTATTCACGGAGATAGGATATTCAAGTTCCGCTCATGCTGCAAGCGACCCCTGGAGGAACGGAGAGGGCAATGCCGATGTCGAAATGCAGGCTAAATGTTATAACGCATTCTTCAAGGAAGTATGGGGCAAAGAGTGGCTGGCCGGGGTATACTGGTGGAAATGGGCTCCGTCCATACACGGCGGGGGGAAATACAACAGGCGGTTCACCCCCCTTAACAAGCCCTCTGCTCAATTAATAAAAAAACATTATACTTCTCGAAGAAAAATATCACGAGCTGCTCTTGCTCCGGCTGAACCTGAGCTGCTTCGAGAGGATGTAAAGAAGATGGTCCCGCTTGTCCCGGAAAGCCGGGAGTTTGAAGCCGGAGATATGTGTCCGTCAATGCGGATATCAACTCTTAAATTTGAGGTCTTCTCTGCTGAAAAGCTGAAAGTGCCTCCCATGAATTATGGCACGCTCCTGCCTCAATTAAGAACACAGCACTCACCGGAGTTCAAGGAGGAGTGGACTGCTGCAATAAGAGAACACTGACCCCGCGGTTCCCTATCCGGGTAGATTCAACCGTTCAAGCGCGATGGCAGCTGCGTTTTTCACGCCCCAGTCCTTATCATTCGCCCTTTTTTTAAGAGCTTCCCGCGCGCTTTTTGCCCGGGGTCCTAATTCCCCTAGAGCTACACAGGCAAGCCTGCGGACTTCAGAATCTTTGTCGCCGGTAGCGGTTATAAACACAGGAACCGTCCTTTTTGGATCAGACTTGATGTTCCCAAGGGCTATCACGACCATTCTTCGCACGTTCACATCCTTATCATTAAAAGATTTTAAAAGAGCCGGTATGGCAGCGGGGCCAATTTGGCCGAGTGACACCGCTGAATAATAAGGTATGGAAGAATCCACTTCATCATAATCTCTGTCCTTAAAATGTTCAATGAGAGGCCGAACGGCATCCTTGGCGTCCGGGCCGATCATCCCCAGCGATATTGCGGCATTCCTGCGGACAACCCAGTCCGGATCTTCAAGGGCGATGATGAGTCCGGGAACCGCTCCTTTCGCACTGGGGCCAAACCGCCCCAGGGACACAGCTGCCGCGGCACGGACGTCTTTACTCTTATCCTGAAGGGCGTTGGTAAGCACCGGGATGATCTGGGAAGGGTCACCTCCGATATTTCCTATTGCATATACGGCAAAATTCCGAACCTCTGCATTCTCGTCGTTCAAAACGTTTATAAGGACCGGCAGGGCAGGGGCGGCCAGTTGTCCCAGGCTTTCCAGCGACCAGACTGCGTTCACGCGCACATCCTGATCGAGGATCTTAAGGGCCTCAATAAGCGCCTCAACCGTTTTCGGGTGGATATTCTTTGAGCTTGCCGTTACATGGCTGGTTCCGGGTGTTATGGAATACAATAAAGCATTCGAAAGGGTCGCATCTGCCCGGTTCACCTCGAGCGCATGTGAGAGATAGTAAAATATATGATCCCATTTCCGGAAGATCACCTCGCGATCGGTTTCCGGAAAAAGCATGATGAGGTAAGGGGTAGTGAGTGCCTGCGTGGTGACCCCGGCCGGCTTTATCTCAAGATAGTCTATAACAAATTTCTCGCCTTCTTCTTTGGCGGAAAGGATCACTATGCCGTATCCGCCGGTACGACGGGTCCCGAGAAATATACCCGCTGCCATGTCTTTTGAATCATCAAAGACCTCTTCCGGTTCCCGTCCGGTTTTTTGCCACAAGAGGCGCCACTGCTTTGAATTCCCGGCTAAAAGCTCCTCTTTTATTTCGGAAGATCCGTAATGGCCCGTCCACTGCTGTATCTTTTTATCGGGTGAGGCCTGTTCCCGGTCACTCTTTTCTTCAGTAAGTGCATGCGATGAAAAGAAGAGGGTGCCTGCCAGGATAAATGAAATATATTTGATAGTTTTCATAATGCTCCTTTTATGATCACATGTGTGAAATTTGCCATCAACATTATTGTCAATATTACCATGAAGCACGCACAGTTAACAACACATAATAATGGGGACGTGCCCCTCGGGGACACACCCCGTTATAAATTTCTTCGAAATTTGTAACGGGGCATGCCACGTGCTCACGGCCGGGCAAATGGTCAGAAGGAGGAAGTTCTTTAAATACAAGCTATTAGGTGTAGTTAGGAATAAAACAGCTACCATTTATGTATTGAAAAGCTGACTTTTTAGTGGTATAATGTGTTAACTTATGACATAAAGATGTTAAATACACAAGGATGTATTTGTGTATAAATGTTCTTCCCAAAAAAGAAAGAATGGGATAGAATAATAGGCAGGGGGTAAGACAATGAATTCAAAGAAAGAATTACAGGCTCTTGACGACAAATTTTTTCCCCAGCGCGCAAGACACGTGCTTTTCCGTCTAAGCCGGTATCTCAAAGATAGAGACAGAGACGCCGAAGAGGGAAAGAAGGGAAATAAAAGCAAAGTTAAAGTTTAACGGCCTGATATAATCATATATATCGAGGCAATTCATGAATTGTTTCGATATTGTCATACAGATAAAAAAAGAGGGGAAGCTAAGTTTCCCCTCTTTTTTTTGTATAGAAATCTTTAAGATGATCTATTTTTTATCTTTATCGCCAGCAACATAAACACCGGAACCCACTACATATTCCTTGCCGTCGGGACCGGGAACCACCTTTTCATAACAGATCTTATGGGATAACTTTGTCATGCCTGGTTTGCCTACGGAATATGCCACCCATGCGTAACCGTTTTTCAGCAGGACATCTTGCGCCATTTTCATGAAGTCTTCGGGGGTCTTCGGGAATTCGCTCGCAATAGCGAGTGCCAGAACATCTTTAGGGTTATCAGCGAAAGCGGGAAACTTGAACCCGTGGTACATTACCGGAAAATCCCGGACATTCTTGTCTTCAAAATTTTCATGTCCCGGGTCAAAAAGTATCTTGCCGTCCGTATCAAGAACGTAGACATAAGTATCCTTGAAGCGAAAATCAGAATCCTCATCCCCTAAAATGGGAAAGCCCTTTTCTCCGTTATTGCGAATAACCTCACATGCCGCGTTAACCAAAGATACCAGGAAATGTTCTTCCATTTTAAGGTTTTGATTTGCGGCAGTTATTGCAAGAGTCCGCCCGCTGGGGAGAAGTGCTATAGTCGTTGCATGCTGAAGCTTACCCGGCTGACCTGCGATAAACCCCAGCCAGAATTCTTTTTCTTTCTTCTTCTTATCCTTATGAGCCTTCCGGGCGAAATGTTTGCCGTTCACCCTGGACATCTCAAGCGCGCCTTTACCGACATTCTTGGGATCCGGATATACCATAAAAAGGCCTTCGTTCTCATGGTCCTTAGTTGCTTCGATGATAAAAAGGGCCTCTTCGGGACCGATCCACTTGGAGTCATCCTCGTAAAACTCAGTGATCACGATTTCGCCTTTTTCTTCGATCATTTTTTTTGCGGAATTGACCTTTCGTGTAAGTTCGACTACTTCAATGCTGGCCACCCGGTCTTCATCCGGTATGGATTCGGTAAGATACTGTGCATATGCTGCGGCACCTGCAACAAGAAAACATGTTACCGCAATGACAGACAAAATATACAGTTTTTTCATTATGGTCTCCTTTCGATCTACTGGCCTATATTGACAAGCCGTTTACCGGACATCAGATTATTTTCGATCTTTTCCAGAGAAACACCCTTGGTCTCAGGCACAAAGAGGAAGAGGAACGCTATGAACAGCACGTTTAATCCTCCGTAGAGCCAGAACGTATGTGCCGGTCCCAGAACCGTAAGCATGGTTAAAAATGTAGCGCCCACTACAGCGTTGCAAAGCCAGTTAGTGGCCGTTGAGACGGTAATTCCAAGGTCACGCCCGGTTAATGGGAATATTTCAGAACAGATCACCCATATGATAGGTCCGGCGCTCATAGCGAAACCGATAATAAAAACGAGAAGCGCGCCGATAGCGGCATATTGAATTATCTGTGAAGCCTGCATTCCGATATGGAACATAAGCCCCAGGGTTCCCATGCTGAGACCCATTACTATAAACCCGATAAACAGGATCGGCTTGCGCCCGACCCTGTCAACAAAGGCAATTGCTATGAAGGTGGCGAGAACATTTATCAGGCCCACGAGCACCGTGCCCCACATGGCCTGGGAGGTTGAGGCAAACCCTGCAAGCTTGAATATCTTGGGGGCGTAATACATTACAACGTTCATGCCCGTAAACTGCTGCACTGCCTGCAATCCTATCCCCAGGAAGAGGGCCTTGCGGAACTGTTTACTTTGCATTAGGAGCTGGAGGCCGTTTTGTTTCCTTTCGAGTGTCTTTTCAATGTCTATAAGTTCCGCTTCCACCTCGTCTTCATACCGGAGTTTTTTAAGAACTTCTCTGGCATTTTGTTTTTTTCCGGCGAGGACCAGCCAGCGCGGGCTTTTTGGGAGGAATAAGATCCCCAGGAACATCAAGCTTGATGGTATTACAAGTATTCCCAGCATCGTGCGCCAGTGCCCGCCGTAACTCAAGGCAGTATCGCTTATGTAGGCGCCCAATATGCCGATCGTTATCATCAATTGATACATTGATATAAGGGCCCCTCTTATCCGGTAGGGGGCCATTTCCGAGAGGTATAAAGGTGCTGTAAACGACGCTATCCCGACGGCCATCCCCAGAAACACCCTGACCATCATGAGCATGTTCGTGCTTAGCGAGACGGCCGAGAGCAGCGACCCCAGAGCAAAGACAACGGCGCTCACTAAAAGGGTGTTCTTTCTGCCGTATTTGCGTGAGAGCATTCCGCTTAAAAGGGTCCCGATAACGGCGCCCACAAGGAGCGAGCTTACGACAAGCTCCTGCATCTCGGTGCCGGCCTTGAACTGCTTGGCGATAAATGGAAGGGCTCCGGAAATAACGCCTATATCC
>JABMSC010000128.1 GCA_013204685.1 Candidatus Omnitrophota bacterium
GCACATTGACGTGTTCCGCCCCGTAAAGTTTCTTGGCCCTTTCTATTGCGAGGTCTTCGGCATTGTCAACAAACACACATCCGCCGTAATATCTGGCGTGGGGGTAACCTTCGGCGTACTTATTTGTCATAACGGAAGAAACCGCTTCCATTACTGCTCGAGATGCGAAATTTTCACTTGCGATAAGCTCTATTCCCTCGTTCTGTCTTTTGGATTCATTTAATATAGATTCAAATACCGCAGGATCGGTTTGTTTCAGATGTTTCATTATTTCTCCTCTTCTAGCTATCTTCGTTAGCATTAAGCGTTAAGTTGTAGGCGTTCAGCCATCTTACCGCTTACCGCTTATCGCTTATCGCTTTTTAAACACTTTCTTCTCTAGTCTTTTGATCTGCCGGACTCGCCGCGCATGACGCCCCTTGAGGGCCTTTGTCTTAAGCCATACTTTCACTATCTCCGCAGCCTTCTTGCCTTTTGTTTGTGTCGCGGCCAGTACAAGAACATTTGTATCATTGTGCCGGCGGGCGGATTCTGCGTCTTTGACCGAAGCGCATACGCCGGCCCTCACCCCTGGGAGTTTATTGGCAATGATCGCCATGCCGATCCCCGTCTTGCAGACTATAATGCCCCTGTCGGCTTTTCTTTTTGAAACTTTTTCTGCTGCGCTGAATCCGAATTCCGGATAATCGCAGGGCTCGGGTGAAGTGCAGCCAACATCAACAACCTGATGTTTTGCTTTTTTTAAACTTTGTTTGATCTGTTGTTTTAATTCAAATCCGCCATGATCGGCGCCTATCGCTATTTTCATCGCCATTACTGTCTCCTGTTTTGCGGGTGGATCACTTCTTCTTAACCCACTTAATAAACGCATCCACCGCTTCTTTTATCCGGCGCAAAGATTGCCTGTAATACGGCAAGGGCTGTCCTATCGGATCGGGTATTGCGATGTCTTCGTGCCCCGCGCTGAACTCCCCGAGAAAACGGATCTTTTCAATTGAGCCGGGAACCATCTCCATTATTTTCGTTTTATGCATGGGCTCCATCACAAATATTATGTCAGCCCATTTTATGGAATCTTCGTCCAGCGGCTTTGATCTATATTCGCTGGCGTCTATCTCTTCATTTTTAAGAACCGCGATCGTCTCCTCTGTCGGGATCATACCATCCACTCCCAGGGTTCCGACAGATTGGACTTTTATCGGAAGCTTTTCTTCCTTCACACGTTTCTTCAAATACGCCTCGGCCATTATGCTCCGGCAGCTGTTCCCCGTACATACAAATAAGACGTGTCTGATCTTTTTCATGGTTTACAGTTATTTCCTCTTTAATTTCTTGTTTTTTGCGTCGATCTTTTTGACAAGTTCTTTCTTGAATGACTGGAGTTTCTTGGTGATCGGTGCTGAATTTACCCCGATTATCTGCACAGCAAGTATAGCGGCATTGATGGCTCCGGCCTTTCCTATGGCAACCGTAGCGACAGGAATGCCCGAGGGCATTTGAACCGTAGAAAGAAGTGAGTCCAGTCCGTCCAGCTTGCTGGCCATAGGGACCCCTATAACCGGCAAAGTTGTATGGGCCGCTACAACCCCGGCCAAATGCGCTGCTCCGCCCGCCCCTGCTATTATCACCTTGATGCCTTTCTTCCTGGCGTTCTTTGCGAACTTTGCTGTTTTATCCGGACATCTGTGGGCTGAAGAAATACTCACTTCATAAGGCATTCCGAATTTTTCCAGCGTAACAGCTGCTTCTTCCATAACCGGAAGATCAGAATCACTTCCCATAACTATGCTTACCACCGGCTTCTTCTTCATTTTTGCTCCCCTCTTATGTTCCTACTCTCGCGATCGCCCTGTATCCGATATCCTTGCGATAATGTATCCCGTCAAAATTTATCTTATCAACAGCCATGTAGGTGTTATCAACTGCTTCTTTTATGTCGCTTCCCATGCCGACAGCGCCAAGGACCCTGCCTCCGGAGGTAACAACCTTTTTTCCATCTACCCGCGTGCCGGCATGGAATATTATGGCCCCCGCATCCAGGGCTTCTTCGAGCCCTGTAATAACTTTGCCCTTTTCATAGCTTCCCGGATATCCTCCTGAGGCCAGTACCACACAAACCGCTTCGCGCGTATCCCAGTCTATCACCTTGCCTGAAATATCTCCTTTGGCCGCGGCCATCAAAAGTTCCGCAAGATCTGATCTCATACGAGGCAGTATCGCCTGCGTTTCAGGATCGCCAAAACGAACATTGTATTCCAAAACTCTGGGGCCTTTATCCGTCATCATAAGTCCCGCGTAAAGCACCCCTTTATAAAGTATTCCTTCGTTGCGCAATCCCTCCACCGTCGGGCATATGACCGTCTGCATGATCTGGTCCAGAAGTTCATCATTGATGACCGGTGCCGGTGAATACGCGCCCATCCCGCCGGTATTAGGTCCTGTGTCGCCATCGAATGCGCGTTTATGGTCCTGGCTGGTGGCAAGCGGGGTGATGTTTTCCCCGTCGGTCATAACTATAATAGATGCCTCTTCACCTGTAAGATATTCTTCAACAATTATTTTGCTTCCTGCAGAGCCGAACACTTTGTCAACGAGCATATCTTTAGCGGACTTGACAGCTTCTTCTTGAGTTTCGGCTATAATAACCCCTTTGCCGGCTGCCAGCCCGTATGCCTTTACAACTATGGGTGTCCCCTGAGACCGGATATATTCTTCGGCTTTTTCAAAATTGTCGAATATGCGAAAACTGGCCGTGGGTATATTGTACCTCCCCATGAGTTCCTTGGCGAATATCTTGCTTGATTCCATCCTTGCGGCTGCGTAAGTTGGCCCGAAGACGAATATTCCGGCTTTTTCAAGATCGTCGGAAATGCCTACTGCAAGAGGTGCTTCAGGTCCCACGACGACCAGGTCGATCTTTTTTTTCCTGCAGAAATCTATCACCTGTTGGTGCTCTTCTACGTTTAAGTCCACATTTTTCGCATCTATAGAAGTTCCACCATTACCGGGGGTGCAGTAGAGATCCTTTACCTTGGGGCTCTGTTTTATCTTCCAGCATAAAGCGTGTTCCCTGCCTCCGGAACCAATAACAAGTACATTCATGAACAAGCTCTCCTTGATCGTGGTTCGTGGTTCGTTATAACTTTTTTAAAATTTATAACAGGCCGCTAAACTATTTCCACTCCGCGTTTGCCTTTAACAACTTCGCCGATGATCCAGCTTTTAAGTTTAAACTTTTTTAAAAGTATCTCTTTCGCTTTTTCTGCGTCTTTGGATGAAATCACGAGCACCATACCGATGCCCATATTGAATGTCCTGTAAAGTTCTTCTTCTTTTAAGGAACCTTTCCCGGTTATCATTTTAAAAACCTTTGGGATGCTCCAGCTATCTTTTCTAACAACTGCCTTTAATCCCCCGGGAAGCATCCTGGGAATATTATCGTAGAACCCGCCGCCTGTGATGTTGGCGGCTCCTTTTATTTTTACTTTTTTTGACACCTCAAGCACCTGTTTAACATAGATAATGGTCGGTTTTAAGAACATTCTCGAGTGCCTCTTCATCTCCCTTTTAGTGAAAACCTTCCTGAGGAGAGAATATCCGTTAGAATGCAAGCCGCTGGAAGCTATGCCTAAAAGAACATCGCCTTTTTTTATCTTTTTGCCGTCGATAATATTTTTTCTTCCCACCAGCCCCACAGAAAAACCCGCCAGGTCATACTCACCCTTCCCGTACATGCCGGGCATCTCCGCGGTTTCCCCTCCTAAGAGGGCGCATTCTGCCTGCCGGCATCCTTTGATAATACCTTTCAATATGTCGTTCCAGGTTTTTTCAACAATTTTCCCCGCGGCAAAATAATCAAGGAAAAATACGGGTTTAGCCCCGCAGCAAAGTATGTCATTCACGCACATCGCAACAAGATCTATCCCGACCGTATCATGTTTGTCCGCAAGCTGGGCAATCTTTAGTTTTGTGCCGACACCATCAGTCGAAGCAACAATAAGCGGATCTTTGATGCCGCTTTTTGACGGATCAAAGAACGCGCCGAACCCGCCCACCGGATCCATGCTTCCCTTTATGCGGGTGGTATTAATGGTTTTTTTGATACCTGAGATAAGCCTGTCAGCCTTATCGATATCAACACCAGCTGTCTTGTAGGTGATTTTTTTCATAATTAGTTTGTATTAGTTCGGGGTTCGTGGTCCGTAGTTCGGAGCCTAACTACTACGAACTCCGAACTACAAACTACGAACTTTTACAGCCCAATGTTCTTGAATATCACATCAATGTACCTGAGATGATAATCAAGGCTGAAAGTTGTTGCGATCTCTTGTTGTGAGAGGTATTTCTTTATTTTTCCATCGTTCATTACGATCTCTGTGAAGTCCTCGTTACCTTCATATGCTTTTAAGGCCGCCTCCTGCACCATATCATAAGCCTCCGTACGCGTGGCGCCTTTTTTGATCAACTCAAGCATCAGGCGCTGCGAATGAATAAGGCCTTTGGAGATCTGAATATTCTCCATCATCCTTTCGGCGTTTACCACAAGATCCGATATAAGCCCTGTAGTTTTATTAAGCATATAGTCAAGCAGAATGGTTGAATCCGGTATTATTACCCTCTCAACCGATGAGTGAGAGATATCACGCTCGTGCCATAATGCTACATTCTCTATAGCGGCCGTCGCATTGCCCCTCAAAACCCTGGCCAGCCCCGTTACCCTTTCACAAATAATCGGGTTCTTTTTATGCGGCATACTGGATGAACCTGTTTGCCCGCTTGCGAAAAATTCCTGCACCTCACCTATTTCGGTCTTTTGCAGACCCCTTATTTCAATAGCGATCTTCTCAAGCGTCGCCCCCACAATGGCTATTGTATTCAGGTACTGGGCGTGCCTGTCTCTCTGGATGACCTGATTCGAAATTCTCGCGGGTTTTAACCCCAGCTTACTGCAAACGTATTCTTCCACACCCGGGTCCACGTTTGCGAAGGTTCCCACTGACCCTGACATTTGACCTATCGATATGATATCCTGCGCTTCGCGCAATCTGGTGATATTTCGTTCGGTCTCTTTGTAATAAAGAGCCATTTTAAGCCCGAAAGATATCGGCTCGGCATGAACTCCGTGTGAACGCCCTATCATGGGCGTCTTTTTGTATTTTAGGGCCTTTTCTTTTAAAGCCGCCAGAAGGCCCTCGGCGTCAGTGATCAGGATCTCCATCGCTTCTTTCATCATGACTGAAAGCGCCGTATCCAGTATGTCACTGGAAGTGAGCCCAAAATGGAAATATCTTGCGTCTTCCCCAATACTTTCCGAGATGTTCTTGATAAAGGCAACCACATCATGATGTGTTTTTTCTTCTATTTCGTTTATTTTCTTTACATCAAAATCTGCTTTTTCTCTGATCGCCTTTGCGGACGCCTTGGGTATAAGTCCTTGTTTTGCAAAAGCTTCACAAGCAAGTATCTCGACTTCCAGCATTTTACGGAACTTATTTTCGTCCGTCCAGATCCTGGCCATTTCGGGACGTGTATATCGTTCGATCATTTCATCACCTCTTTATTTTTATCGGACAACATATAATGGATATAATACAATATATCGGAGCATTTTTTATAGCACATATAGTGGGTAGTGTCAATGGGGTTGGGGATCGGAAGACAGAATATGTCATTTGTACCGTTTTTGACGAAGAAATATCACTGCGATCCGCTTAGCGGATTGCAGGCCAAAGTTAAAGGGCACAAAAAAAAAGGCGCATACTCGTCATATGTGCCTTTTAATTTTGGTTGCGGGGGAGGGAATCGAACCCCCGACCTTGAGGTTATGAGCCTCACGAGCTACCTCTGCTCCACCCCGCGTTAAATGCAAACCATTATGA
>JABMSC010000010.1 GCA_013204685.1 Candidatus Omnitrophota bacterium
CATGGAGTACCCGTTCCCTGTCCATATTCTCTAAATCCGTTCTAGCCGTTTTAAGATCCCGGACGATCCTGTTGAATTCCTTCGACATCTCGCCTATTTCATCCTCACCGCGATCCCCGGCCGGGAAATATTCGGTGGAGCAGGGAGAGGGGACGGTTTAATAATATTATGAAAATAGTCAGCAAGATAACAATATCTTTTTTTATAACGGGGATCGTGCTTGCCGAGGTAATCGTCCTTTTCAGTAAATCGGAATATTACAATATTATGCTGTACGTTTCTATTCCGGTAATAGCTGGTATTATAGGATACTATATCGGTCTGCGCCTGTCAGAACCGATCGGAAGGCTGCAAAGGGCGTTGAGCATGGTCCGCTCAGGAAACCTGGAGTACAAGGTCGGGGATCGCGGTGAGGATGAAATAGGCGAGATGTCGAAGGAATTCAACAGGATCGTCCGGGATCTTAAAACGGCTAGAACGGATTTAGAGAATATGGACAGGGAACGGGTACTCCATGAAAAGACGACTGATGAATTGAAGGAAAAAGAAAGGTATTACAGGCAGCTTTTCGAGTATTCCAATGATGCGGTTTTTATATACGATCTGGACGGGAACATCATAGATATAAACGATAAGGCAACCGAAATGCTGGGATATTCCAAGGAAGATCTTCTAAAAAAACCTTTTTTGAATTTACATATAGAAGGGGAATTGGAAAGAACAAAAGAAGCCTTCAAAAGTGAAAAAG
Source organism: Candidatus Omnitrophota bacterium (assembly GCA_013204685.1). Classification (GTDB taxonomy): domain Bacteria; phylum Omnitrophota; class Gorgyraeia; order Tantalellales; family Tantalellaceae; genus JABMSC01. The sequence continues at coordinate 749 of JABMSC010000010.1, forward strand.
GGGCATATTCGATCCGTTTTGAATCTAAATTCCGCAGGAAAGACGGCGAAATGATAAACGTTGAAATAAGTTCAAGCGTTGTAGATCTAAAAAATGGCATCATGCAGGCAATAGTCGCTAACATTACAGAACGTAAGAGGCTGGAAGAGGCATTGAAGGGGTCGGAGGAAAGATTCCGCTCCTTCATGGAGAACGCAAGCGATCTTATGTACATTACCGATAAAGACGGAAAACTTATCTATGCGAATTTAGCGATGATCAACACTTTAGGGTATTACAGAGAAAATATCATCGAAAAACATATTACCGAGCTGATGGACGAAAAGTCTCAGGATGAATATGCATCAAAGAACCAGCAGATGATCGCATCGGGAGATGTGCTTTTTGAGCCGGTATGGGAGACGAAAGACAGGCGGAAGATGCAGGGGGAACTCAGGGTTTCAGCGATTTACGACGATGACGGTAATTTCGTTGGAAGCCGGGGAATTTTTCGTGATATTTCCGAACGTAAGAAAATAGAAGAGTCCCAGCGCCTGGCTCAGCTGGGTAGACTCGCGTCCGACATGGCTCATGAGGTGAACAATCCCCTTACTGTCATATCAGGGAGAGTTCAGCTTTTTCTGATGGATGACATCAAGGATAAAAAGGATCGTGAAGCCCTTGAAATTATTATGGATCAATGCACTGTGGCCCAGGATCTGATACAGAGGGTTCTTATGTTTTCAAGGCCGGGAAAGGGGTTCACCAAAGAAGTAGATATCAACGATTCACTTGAATATGTTATCAGCCTTGTGAAAAATCAGTTTAAACAGGGCAACATCAAAATAGAGAGGGAGTTGTCTAAAAAATTGCCCGTTCTAAAAGTAGACGAAAAACAGATGCAGGAAGTATTTATGAATTTATTGAGAAACGCGTTCGACGCAATGGTCGAGGGAGGCAAGATCACCGTCTCAAGCGCGCAGGAAGATGACAGGGTCAGGATAGATTTTACTGATACGGGCAGCGGAATATCGCCGGAAGACATGAAAAAGATCTTCGATCCGTTCTTTACCACTAAAGATAATGGAACCGGTTTAGGTCTTTCGGTATGTTACGGCATAATCAAAAGTCATAAAGGAAGTCTGGTATATACCAGTGAACCCGGAAAAGGAACAACAGCTACGGTGTTTCTCAAAACAGGCTATGAGGGCCATTAAGATGCGCGGCCCGCTGGAAGATTTTTTTTACGGTTAAAATTTACGAAAAAGTGAGGTAGCTATGTCAAGGATCCTGGTAGTCGATGACGAAGAAAAAATAAGGCATCTTCTAGCGACATTTTTGGAGAAGAACGGTTATGAGGTCATTCAAAGCGCCAATGGAGAAGAAGCCTTAGAGGTTCTTGAGAAGGACGCGTCTATAGACCTGCTGATAACAGATAACAGGATGCCGAAATTAACGGGTGTGGACGTTGCCAGGAAGTTGAGAGAAGAGAAGAACGATATACCGATCATAGTTTTTTCAGGTTCACTGGGGTCCTGGGACGAAATACCCGAGATAAATGTAATATTGCTCAAACCCATCAATCTGGATGAGGTTCTGGATAATATTAAGACGTTATTGCAAAAAAAGTGAGAAAGATCAGATCTCCCGGACTTTTCTCCCGAAAGAATTTCTAACGGGACGGGCGGGCTCCAAAACCAAAAGGTGCGATAATAATTTCTGAGGAGAGGTCATGAATACATGTCCACTACTTGAATTATGCAAATGCGGTGATACCGGCATTTGCATCTTTTGCATGATATTGACTGTTATTTGTGCTGCCGCCATTGGCGCTATTATCGGGTATTTTATTGGGCGAAAGAAACGCGGTAAAAAAGATTAGTTCACAGGGAATCGCTTCATTTAACCCTTGTAATAGTCACATCTCAAGGAGTACAATATTATACAGGGGTTTGTTATTTTACCAAAAAGATCGTTACAAAGATCAGTGAAGGAGGCGGTATGAGAAGTTCTGCACGTTTTATAAGTTGCCTGGTATTAGTGATCATGCTTGTTACTGTTGCCGGATGCGGGGTTTCGAAAAGCGAACACGAGAAACTTGGGCAGCAATATGCAAAGGTACAGGGCGAGATAGAGGCATTCAACGAACAGGTCAAAGTAATGCAGGATGAGAATGTTGCTCTAAAGAAGATAACAGAAGAGCAGAAAGCCCAGATCGGAAAACTCGTTGATGAGAAAAATACAATAGCCGCTGCTTATAAGAAACTTAAAGAAGCTCGGGTTGGATCAGCGTTATCCAAGACTACGGAATAAGGAACGATCAGAACAGTCAGTGTGTCCTGTAAAAAAGATTTGATCTAAACAGACCAAGTGAGAGGGGATGTGTCATGAAGATATTTAGATCCTTAACTATTATGGCATTTATTCTGATGTTTTCATTCTATGCTGAAGCTCAGGAAATCAAATTTGACTTTGAAGATAGCATAGAAGGCTGGAGCATACCCACCTGGGCGGACGAACAGGGTGATATAGTCAGTGAATCGATCGCGGCAAGTCCGGAAGTGGCTTCAAGCGGCATCAATTCACTGGCAATTATGACTGATTTTCCGGGAGACTCCTGGTGCGCCGCTGTTGTAGAGTATGAAGGCGAGATGGACCTCACCGGGTATAAGACTATTTCAGTTGATATATTTCTTCCCAAAAAGGTTAAAACCAATCTTTTTCGGGCCCGGTTTATTTTAACTGCCGGTCCATGGTGGCGAATAGAACAGCGCTGGCCGGTAGAGCTTAAACGCGGTAAGTGGACTACGTTAACCGCGGATCTTGACCCGGAGGATGAATTAGCCTACTGGAGAAGCAAGCGGCCCGGGGAAAGTATTAAGGCGAATATCAACAGCGTGAAAAAAATACTTGTAAGGATAGAATATAACGCGAGCGTTTCCCTTGGCGGGCCCAAGTACAAAGGGCCGATCTATATAGACAACGTGGTTATAAAGAAATAGTTTTTATCGTTTTTTCAACAGATCTACTCATAATAAATGGAGAAAAAAACTCTCAAGATCCTTTTTGTAACTGACGACGGGAAGCTTAAGACCGTTCTTGAGTTCTGTTTTGACGGCTGGGGATATGAAGTCTTTTTTTACGGGCATGCAGGTGCTGTCTTGGATGAGATCATCAAAATGTCCCCGGACGTTATTGTTATCGACGCCAATTCCGCTACAAAAAACCAGCTTGAAATATGTAATCAGCTTAAAGGTAACCTTACCACTGCGCACATACCCGTTATAACCCTGATAAATAAACGCCAGCTAAGAGAGCATCTTTTATCCCTGTCTGAAGGTGTGGATGACTACCTGATAAAACCGCCGGATCCGCTTGACCTCAGGATACGCGTTGAAATGGCCCTGAAAAGATCCCAGCACAGTTTTTATGCCAATGCTCTCACGGGGCTCCCCGGCGGTATTGTCATAGAAGAAACGATCAAAAAGAAGCTTGAGAAAAATATTCCTTTTGTTGAGGGACACGTCGATATTGATAATTTCAAATCATTTAACGATAAATACGGGTACTTGAAAGGTGACAGGATCATAATGCAGGCCGCTTATATGCTGAATACATCCATAAAAAAGTGCGGCAACAGAGATGACTTTATCGGGCATATCGGCGGAGATGATTTTGTGTTCATCACGAC
>JABMSC010000129.1 GCA_013204685.1 Candidatus Omnitrophota bacterium
CCATAGGAGATGCTTTTAAGATAATCCAGAGATGCGAAGCTGACATAATGGTTGCCGGCGGCTCCGAAGCGGCAATAACCACGATGGGTTTTGGCGGTTTTTGCGCGCTGAAATCACTTTCTAGGCGCAATGACGCACCGGAGAAAGCTTCCCGTCCGTTTGATAAGGAAAGGGATGGTTTTGTAATGGGTGAAGGATCCGGAGTCGTCGTTCTTGAAGAGCTTGAACATGCGAAGAAGAGGGGCGCAAGGATATACTGTGAAATGGTCGGATATGGAATGAGCGGCGATGCATATCATATGACAGCGCCGGATCCGGAAGGCTCGGGAGCCGTCAGATGCATGAAAGCTTCCCTGGACGATGCCGGCATCAATCCCGATGACGTTGATTATATTAATGCTCACGGGACATCAACACAGCTTAACGATAAGATGGAAACAGGGGCGATTAAAAAGGTTTTCGGGGAAAGAGCGTACAAGATCCCGGTAAGTTCCACTAAAGGTGTTACGGGACATCTGCTTGGAGCGACAGGCGCGGTTGAACTTATAGCATGCATAAAAGCAATAGGCGAAAAAGTAGTACCCCCCACCATTAATTACGAATACCCTGATCCCGAGTGTGACCTGGAATATGTCCCCAATGAGGCAAGAGAAGTAGATGTTAAGGTTGCGGCAAGCAATTCCCTGGGGTTTGGCGGTCATAACGTTACTCTGGTGATCAAAGAATTCAAAGGGTAGATGTTTCACTGTAAAAGAATTGATCGGTATGTTTTTAAACCTGGAAAATAAAAAGGTTTTTTTATTTTTTGGATCAATGAAATAAAGATTTAAGGAGATCAGAATATGGATTATCTTTTGACAGAAGAACAACAGATGATCAAGGAGCTTTGCCATCAGATAGCGGAAGAAAAGATAAAACCCGTAGCCGCTGAATATGATAAAAATGAAGAGTTCCCATGGGACATAGTGAAGGTTTTTGCCGATTCGGATATCTTCGGAGTTTACATACCGGAGGAATACGGCGGTATGGGCGGAGGCGTGCTGGAGATGGCAATAACGACCGAGGAACTTTCCTGGGGATGCGGCGGCATAGCGCTGGCTTTTGCGGCTACCGGACTCGGCACTTTTCCGATACTTCTTTTCGCTAATGATGATCAAAAAGCCAGGTATCTCCCTGATATCGCTGCCGGGAAAAAGCTTGCAGCGTTCTGTATTACCGAAGCCGAAGCCGGCAGTGATGCCGGAAGCATAAAAACAACCGCTAAAAAAGACGGTGATCATTACATTCTTAACGGTACAAAGCAGTGGATCACCAATGGTAGTGTGGCTGAAACATATGTAGTTATTGCGATGACGGATAAATCCAAGGGCGCGCGCGGCGCAAGTGCATTTATTGTTGAAAAAAGCATGGAAGGCGTGAGTTTCGGAAAAAAAGAGGACAAGCTCGGCATAAGAGGCTCAGCCACATGCGAAGTAATTCTTACTGACGTTAAGGTTCCTAAAGAAAATCTTCTTGGCCGGGAAGGCCTGGGTTTTATAGTTGCGATGAAGACGTTCGATTACTCGCGGCCCGGTGTCGCCGCTCAGGCAGTCGGTATTGCCCAGAGGGCTCTGGACGAATCCGTTAAGTATGCCCGTGAAAGAAAACAGTTCGGCAGTTCCATCTCTTCATTCCAGGGCATACAGTGGATGCTGGCTGATATGGCGATCCAGATAGAAGCAGCGCGTTCTCTTATTTATTCTGCGGCACGCCTGGTGGACTCGGGAGCAAAAAATGTAGCCAAAGCATCTGCCATGAGCAAAACATTTGCTTCTGACACAGCGATGAAGGTTACCACCGATGCCGTGCAGATCTTCGGCGGATACGGATATATGAAAGAATATCCGGTCGAGAAATTAATGAGAGATGCCAAGATCACTCAGATCTACGAGGGTACCAACCAGATACAGCGCAGCGTTATAGCGTCAGCCCTTATCAAAGAAAGCCTGGCTAAGAAATAAGGCAAAATCAAACAATAATCATGAAGATCGTAGTCCTCATAAAACAGGTTCCTGATACAACGGACGTAAAGATCGATCCGGAAACAAACACCCTTATAAGAGAAGGCGTGGATTCGGTTATAAACCCTTTCGATATGTACGCCATCGAGGAAGCTATCCGCATAAAAGAACACCTTGGAGAAGGTGAAATTGTGGTCATCAGCATGGGCCCACCGCAGGCCGAAGTTGCTTTGAGGGAAGCCATATCAATGGGTTGCGACGAGGGGATCCTGGTAAGCGACAGAAAGTTTGCCGGCAGCGACACCTGGGCGACCAGTTATACGCTTTCCCGGGCAATAAAAAAGATAGGTGATTTCAAAATAATCCTTTGCGGGAAACAGGCGTCTGACGGGGACACCGCGCAGGTGGGGCCCGGAGTTTCCGTGCATCTTAATATCCCCCAGGTTACATATGTAAAAAAGATAGAAAAACTCGATAAAGATAAGGCAACCGTTGAGAGAATGACGGAAGAAGGGTATGACATTGTTGAGACTCCCATCCCTGTTTTGCTTACGGTTGTGAAAGAGATAAATGAGCCCAGGCTTCCATCGCTAAAAGGTAAGATGAGGGCCAAGAAGGCTGAGATCCCGGTGTGGACGGCTGAAGACCTTGCCTGTGAAGAAGATAAGGTCGGGCTTGACGGCTCTCCAACCCGAGTTGTAAAGATATTCACCCCTCCGCCGAGAGAAGGCGGGCGCCTCCTGGAAGGTGAACCGGACGAAATTTCCAAGGAACTTGCCGGGCTATTGAAAGATACGATAATAGGATAGTTCGTGTTATAGGAGATAAAAGTGGCTGATAGCGATGCAATTAGAGTATTGAATGATAAATGTGTAGGGTGTATGCTTTGCGTAAAGGCGTGTCCCTTTGGGGCCATTGAGATGAAGAGCAGGAAAGCAGTTATAGATCTTACCAAGTGTACTCTGTGCGGGGCCTGCGTGCCCGAGTGTAAGTTCGATGCGATAATTATACAAAAAAAGGAAGAGCCGAAGGACGACTTCTCCAGTTATAAAGACGTATGGGTATTTGCCGAACAGAAGAAGGGAAAAGTCCAATCTGTAGCTTTTGAACTTCTTGGCAAAGGCAGAGAACTTGCAGACCAATTAAAATCAGATCTTTGCGCTGTTCTTCTCGGGGAAAATACCGATGAATCCTCGAAAGAGCTTATTGCAAGAGGCGCAGATAAAGTTTACGTAGTTGACTCCCCTAAGCTGAAAGAATACCAGGACGATCCTTACACGAAGGTCCTGACAGAACTCGTATCAAAATATAAACCGGAAATAGTTCTTTGCGGTGCGACTGTGATAGGAAGAAGCCTTATTTCACGCGTCGCGGTTGCTTTGAGAGCCGGGCTTACGGCGGACTGCACAGGGCTTGATATAGATCCGAAAGACAAACTTCTTCTTCAGACAAGGCCCGCGTTTGGCGGGAACATCATGGCGACGATCATAGCGCCTAACCATCGCCCGCAAATGGCAACCGTAAGACACAAGGTTATGATAGAAGCTGAACCGGATCCAAAAAGAAAAGGTGAAGTTATAAAAGAAGAATTCCCCGATGACGCTTTCACGTCACGTACGAAGTTAATAGATATAGTTGAAGAAATAGAAGAAACGGTCAATCTCACCGAAGCGGATATTATCGTATCAGGCGGAAGGGGTGTGGGCGCTCCTGAGAACTTTGACATTATCAAGGACCTCGCCCTTTCACTTAACGGCGCGCTTGGCGCTTCACGTGCCGCGGTTGATGCCGACTGGATCCCTTATTCACATCAGGTCGGCCAGACAGGAAAAACCGTATGTCCAAAGGTTTATATAGCATGCGGTATCAGCGGACAGATCCAGCACTTAATCGGCATGCAGTCCTCAGACGTTATCGTAGCGATAAACAAAGACCCCGAAGCACCTATCTTCAAGGTATCCACATACGGTATAATAGGGGACCTCTTCAAGGTCGTTCCACTCCTCACACAAGAATTCCAGAAGATCCTCAAGTAATAATTGGGTATTCATGGCTCATAGGTTTGTACTGAGTTCTGAGTGCTGTGTGCTGTGTAATGTAAGAATACATACCCGGCATCCAGAACCCAGCCCTCAGCACAAATTTGTAAGCTACAAATTTTAGATTCAATCTTGACAACTAGTACTTACTTATGTATACTTTAACAAGCTTGTTTAAACTTGGATAAACCTATACAAAGATATTCAAACTTGAACCTTATATTATGATTGCAAGTACTAATAAGAAACATACCGTTCAACAGGTCGCTGATATCCTTGGGATATACCGGGGAACTGTGATCAATTATGAGAAGAAGAATATATTTCCCGAAGCTCACAGAAATCCCATAAACGGGTACAGGGAATATACAGAAGAAGACATCCAGAGGCTTAAGAGCATTTTGGAAGGCGGACCGGAAGGGTAGAAAGTAACCAGGGGTAAGGGATAAGGGGTAAGATGTAAATTAGAGTTCATGGTTCATAGTTC
>JABMSC010000130.1 GCA_013204685.1 Candidatus Omnitrophota bacterium
GGCGGGGAGTGCGGCGTCTGTGGCTACTGGGTTGCTGCGGGAGACTCCCATTATTGCTGGGAGGGAAGTTCAGCGCAGTCCGAAGGGAGCAGTGAACCCTGGATCTGGCGACCGGGTGGGGGGGGCGCCTCGGCGCCTGCCGGACCGTCGCCGGAGGAGCTGGCCCGGCAAAGACGATGGCAAGAAGCGCATGACCTTAACGTGGAAGCGAACAGTTATCATGAAAAAAGAAACTTTAAGAAAGCGGTAGAGCTTTACCGGAAGGCCTTAGCAATCGATCCAAACCGTCCGGTTATAAGCGAAAACCTGCGCAAAGCGGAGGTCTTACTGCAAAAAGAAATAGATGCGGAAAACCGAAGAATAGAGAAGAAGCGGCAGTTCAGAGAGGCGGAGAATAGAGTTCGTGGTATGCTGGGGAACTTAAGCTCGGATTTTGACGGTTCGCGTGGACGTGCTTCGACCCTCGACGAGGGGAGTGAGACAACACTTGACTTTATCGATTCGAAGGAACCGCTTCTTTTAAAAGAAGCTGAAAAACCGGCTCTTCCTGATTTTCAGGTTGTGGAGATAGAACGATCTCTCATTGTGGACCCACGCGTAGTAAAGGGCCAGATGACAGCGGCCGAAGCAGAAGAGGCAAGGAGAAAAGAAGCAGAAAGAGATCTAAAAGCCTTTGCTTCTGTTACTTTTGCGATCGCTTCTGTTTCAAAAGGTGATTATGAAGCGGGTATAGGTCACTTAAAAAAAGCATTAGAGATCAAACCCGGAGACGCCACTATTCAGAAGCAACTGGGGTATGTTTATTACCTCAGGGACCAGGAGGCGATCAAGCGCGCCTCTAATACTAAAGTTAAGGCTCTTCTTGATGCTCTCCAAGTCGGAAGGGGTGATTGGAAAGCAAGTCTCGCTCATCTTCGGGCAGTATATAGGGAAGATCCTTCCCAAACGGGGCATCGGGACGCGTTTTTTTTCCTGCAGGGCCTGTCCGGTTATTATGGGGGTTCTCTAAAAACCCTCAAGGAGAAAGCGCCGTCGCCCATCGACAATAAAACAAGACAGGACCTCATAGAAACGATCGTTGAGTCTGCAAGGATCATCAAGGAGGAGAGGGATCCCGCAAAGGCCTATGCCATTTTAGAGAAAGCCCACAATACCTATCCTGAAGTACGACCGGTTCACGATTATCTCCATTACGCTGAAGGTCTTGTGGCGGCAAAAAATACCGAGGAAATAACCAGGATATCTGACTCTGAAGGCCTTGAGGCGACAAAAAAGACCGAGGAAATAACCGGGATACCTGTGGGTTTCGCCGCGACGAAAGACGATTCCGAAGCGCTGCTTGGAGCTGTTGAGCGGCTTCCTGAAAAGTCATTCAAGGAGACAGTTACCGAAAAATTGGAAAGTCTCGAAAGATCGTTGGCAGATTATTGGTACAATGAGTAGAACAAACGAAGGAGGCATATATATGCTTTTGACCCGCCGTTTACATATCTTAAAGGGCATTTCTGTCTCTATGGTCATGTTTTTCATGATAGCAGCTCTTTCTGTCTCTGCCCAGGAGACAGTGATGTCTCCAGGATCCGAAGATCTGTTCAACCGCGGAGTGGAAGCCGCCAGGGAGCAGCAATGGGATACGGCTCTTTCACTTTTTAAAGAAGCTCGTATTGTGGATCCGCTATCTCCGCGTACGGTTTTCAATATTGCCTTGGCATACGATAGATCCGGAAGGGAAATACTGGCTATGGCCTGGTACCGGTTTTATCTGGCCTTGGTACCTGGCGCAGCCAACACCCGGCAGGTACTTGACAGGTTCCCTCAGCTGGAGGCAGCGGCCCAGGCAAAGATCCAGACACTTAAACAATTTGCCCATAATGCCATTAAGATCGTTCCTGATCCTGAAGATCGGGATAAATATCGTGTTACTTACGCAAGGGCTCAAGCCTTAAGCGGGGACCCCGAAGAAGCCTATGAGGTCTTTTTTGGCGACAAAAAGCAATGGGGCTCTTACGGGACCAATCGCGGGGAAGAAGTTAAGGCAGCTATAGGTGCATCCCATGCACTGGCCGGTGACTTTGAAACGGCTCTAGAGACTTCTGCGACTATTAATTTTCCAGACCAGAAGGCTGTCGTGTTTCGAATGATCGCGGACTCCCAGGCCGCGTTTGGCGATACGGAAGAAGCAAAAAAAACAATTGATATAATTGGTCAAACAGGACAAGTGTTTTCTCACAAAGGACAAAAAAACGCAGCTTTGATCTTTCTTTCCCGGGTGCAGGCTTTAAGAGGCGATATAGACGGCGCTAGAAAAACTGCCGGTATGATCTCTGAGCGCTGGCAAAAAGATAGCGCTTATTCGTCGATCACGCAGATTCAGATCAAGCAGGGGGATGTCGCCGCGGCGATCTCCGCGGGGAAAAGCCATGCCATTTCTTATCTATTGAAGAAGGGTAATTTTGACAGGGCAATCGAGATCGCCGATCGGATGAGTTCCTATGGCGAGCCAGACACCAATTCAAGGATCCAGGTTTATATATGGATAGCGGGCGCGCAAATCGAGGGGGGCTACCAGTCAGAAGCTTTAAATATGATCCAAAAAACACTGGAACTTGCGCAATCAAGAAAGTGGACGAGAAATGACTTTCAGGACACTCAGTATTATATCTACAGGGCCATAATCGTGACTCAGGCGAAAGCAGGTGATGTTTCCGGAATAATGAAGACCGCAAAGTTACCGGAACCGTATGTCCATGATAAGCTGGGTATTGGCAGGGATATAGCCAGAGCCCTGGCTGTTGCGGGTGACGAGAAAAAGGCCTACAAGGCCGCCTCCAAGGTCAGTCAGGATAGATACAAAGTTGAAGCTTACATTAATATTGCGGATGTCATGGCAGAAAAGGGTAACATTAAAAAGGCTAAAAAAGCTGTAAAAAGCGCTAAAAACATTCTCAGGAGAATGAAAAAAAAGAAGGATTATGCTACTGCTTACGTTGCCAAGGGGTATGCTTTAACGGGTGATTACGATGAAGCGTTCCGGCTAGCGGAAACCATTGAAGGGGACTTCGAAACAAATTTTGCTTACGAATTCATAGGCAAGGCCCAGGTCAAAGATGGTGATGCAGAAGGTGCCTGGCAAACGGCTGTTATGGAGAGGGCTAAAGGAGCAAGGGATAAAATCTTTGACGCTATAGTGAAATATTACCTGGAGAAAGGCGATCTAAATAAAGCTATTTGGAGTGTATACCATCTCAGCAACACCTCCATGGAGAGCTTAAGTCGGAAGAAAATGGGGGAAACCGCCATTAAAACCGGCCAGATCGATTACTGGACGCCGAGAATATTTGGTGAAGCAGTTCTGGGCGTGCCTGGATCGATCTTTCTGTCGGATTATCATTTTGGAGGGTACAATGATAATTCTCTGGCGGATTCGGTAATACGAAAAACCATATATAATGACATTGAGCCTGCTAAAAACATGGCACTCGTCATCGAAAATGACTGGATCCGGTCGTGGACCTTATACTGGGTAGCACTATCACAGGCGAGAGTCGGTGATGCTGAAGGGACGAAAGAGACAATAGCGCTGATCCCCGAAGAAATGTATCGATCACTGGCAGTGGACCAGAGCAAAGAAAGGCTTCAGCTGGTTCAGGAAGATCCCGATAAAAACAAAAAGGTCTTATTGTGGTCCGACCGGGTTTTATATCTAGGGTCAAAAACTTATCTATCCGATTTCCAGCAAACGATCGATATGCTCGAAACAGAAGATCTTAATATGAATCTCCATTATCTTGGCGCTATTTCCGGAAATATGACAACGTGGTTAGATCTTGTTGAGGATGAATAAAAAGATTCACTGGCGTAGAACATTACAAACAGGAGGTTGCTTTAATGAAGGAATTAATCACACTTATTCTTGCTTCGTTTTTCTTTTTTTTACCAATAATTCCTTTTGCTAATGGGGCAGCTTTCGATGAGGGATTAGAAGAACTCTCACAAACACAAATCCCCAATGTTGAAGGAGATTGGAGAAAGTCGAAGCGTTTTGGCAACCGTGGCTGGGTGGAGACAAATCGTCTTATTATGAACGACGGAGCCCTTCTTCAAACGAAACTGTTAGAACATCCACTTGTCCCTCCCGGGGGAGTGTCAAAAATTGCTGATAATTTTGATTTCGAACAGAATGCGTTTACACGCCCAGATAGTCAGTGGGGTTCCAAAGACTGGAAGCTCTTCGTTAAAAATGAAAATTTATTGATTGAAGAATATTATGGATCAGATGGTACTTTTTATCGCTTTGAATGGCGTAGAGAATAAATGCTCACTTTCGCGAATGAGGCAATCCCCCAAAGTAAAGATGCAGTTTAAATAGCACCCTAATAATACCATTTATATACAATATAAACCCAGCCCAAGGGCTGGGTTTTCTTTATATAGAGCTTGTTTGAGGCCACAACTTATGGAACGCTAGTGAACCCCGTTATAAATCAGAGATTTTTAACGGGGCACGCATAAGTTGTTAAGCCGAAAATAATCCGACGCAATAAAACGTTTCCAACAGAAGCGTTAAGTAATTTGGTCGGTAAAGCCTACGTCTGTCATCCTGAGCGAAGCGAAGGATCTGCCCACATGGGGAGCCCACGACTATGTTCTATGTACTATGGACCGTTCTTAAAGGCTTGTCCGAAATATTCCTGTTAGTGATATAAAAGTTAGTTTAAACACCATAGCTTTTTGTAGTATAATAAGCTATTGATAGAAAAAATACCTTAGGGGCTCTAGAGAGCAAACACTTGATGGAATTTCTCCATCTATGCCACTAGAAATTAATCTTATAAATAGGCTGAATTTTTAATGTGTTTGTGATTGCAATAGAATAACCTCTTTAGCCCAAATACTTTTTAATAAATTATGCGGAAAATCTTAATAATTATATTTTTATTAGTTTCTGTGATATCGGCTGAGAGCTTTTTAGGCGGGTATGCAGAAGCAGAGAACAATGCTGATGAGAAAGAACAGTTGGCGGCTTTATCTTACGAATTGGCTCATTTACACGAGACCTCGGGGGAAGATAAAAAAGCCGCTGAAGGATACCTGCAAATTCTCGCTAATTACCCCGACGACATCCCAAGTTTCGCCAGAGCATTTTCCAGGCTCCAGCTGTTATGCCGCAAATACTCCAACAGATACAAAAAAAGTAAGAGCAAGAAAGATCCCATGGAGGCTTATAGGGCGGGAAAAGAACTTGATATGTTTAGTGCCAGCCTGAAGAACGTTTACGATCACTATAATATGAAAGGGGAGTATCGCAAAGCGCTGCATATCCTTAACTGTTTAATACGCATAGAAGAAAAAAGCATGTATTATTTGGATCGTGGCAACATATACCTGTACGGATTAAACAATCCGACAAAGGCTTTGGATGATTTTGAGAAAATCATGGAGATAGACCCTAATCATCCTACGGTTTATACAGATATCGGTATCGCTAATGAATTTCTCGGAAATTATGTTAAAGCAAAAACTGCTTATAACAACGCAGCGAAGACATCACCTCAAAATCACTGGGTTCATTATGGTCTTTCGAGAGCTAAAGGTATGGACCTTGCCGCTGATTCTCAGCTCGTCAAAGACTGGTATTTTATGGGACACTTTGATAGTTCCAGCAAACCGGGACCTATTGAAAATCAAATTATAGAAGAACTTGATATTAAAAAAGTATATATGTCAGAAGACGAGGAAGAATTTTCCTGGTTCAGACCGTTTAAAGAGAATAACTTCGGATTTGTTAATTTAAGCAACATCTTTATGAAAAAAGATTTTGTCAGGGCTTATGCCCTGACCTATGTCTATTCTCCGAAAAGAAGAGTGGTTTTATTCAGGATTGGCTGCGACGATGGTGCTGTGCTATGGGTAAACGAAAATAAGCTCATGGATAACTTAGAATCGCAGCCCCCGAGGGTGGATGACAAC
>JABMSC010000131.1 GCA_013204685.1 Candidatus Omnitrophota bacterium
AAACGCACCCAACGGAACATCCGATATCATTCTCATGCCCACGGCATCGGTAAGTAAATTTTCAAGCTCATCCACCAGTTCTTCTTCTCGTCTGTGAATGATATCCTTAATGCCGCTCTCTGTTTTTTCCAGGGCGTTCCAGTAACAGAATTGCCTGATATTAAGCTCTTTGTCAACTGCGATATAATGTCCCTGCTTAAGCTTATTGACATCTTTATATATGGAATGCGGCTCCGGAATATAACTGTACCGGAAGAAAAGCGCAAGAGAGTCACTATCCAGTTCCGGTTTGAAGAGTTTGTTTGCTCTCACGGCTTTCAGCTCTGAAGCGAAAAAAAGAATCCCATTCTGCACGCCGTAATAAAGAGGTTTTATCCCTATCCTGTCTCTTGCCAGGAAAAGTTTTTCTTCTCTTTTATCCCACAAAGCAAAAGCGAACATACCATTAAAATTCATCAGGGCTTCTTCGATGCCCCATTTTGAGATAGCCGCCAGGACAACTTCCGTATCACATTCGGTCCGGAAAGATACGCCTTCCTCCGCGAGAGCCGCCTTTAATTCCTTAAAATTATAGATCTCTCCATTATAAACTATGACATAACGCCCGCAGAAGGATGTCATAGGCTGGTGCCCGCGCTCTGAAAGGTCCAGAATAGACAGCCGCCTGTGCCCCAGCGCAATACCGCAAGAATCGTCAACCCAGAAGCCGTGGTCGTCGGGGCCCCTTTCCTTGAGGGTCTCCGTCATGCCCCGAACGTTCTCTTCAAGCGCTGCGCCCGTATCAGATTTAAATTTCCAGAATCCCGCTATCCCGCACATTTTAATTTCTCGCTTAGTTTAATGTGATATAAACCTGCCCAGATCCAGTTTAAAATATATTTTTTCAAAAGTTATCATCAAATTGCTGGGCAGGAATGTCATTAAATACCCGATAAAAAACTTTTTATTTTTTGTAATATAGGGTTTTAATGTCTTTCTTGCCTCACCTTTTTTATTTTCAACCCACATGCCTATGCCTTTATAAAAGACAGAGGCATCTTTCATCTTACTTATTCCATCAGAGTATTCTTCCCGCACAGATGGATAATTATTCTCAAGCTTTTTAATAATATTCTCTGTCTCCCCGGAGAAGAGAACAAACTTGGTATGGGTCCAGCTTTCGGGGTTTATGCGCCACTTGGTCAGGGCCTCTCCAATATAAGCGACCTTATGCGAATAGCTTAACCTCAGCCACAGGTCCCAGTCTTCACTCATATTAAATCTTTCATCGAATACCTCGCTCAAAGATTCCAAGGCATCCTTTCTGACCATTACAGATGCTATTGTAATAAAGTTCCCTTTAAGAAGATCCCCGAATATACGCCCATTACTAGAGTTGTAACCTCTATTTAAACTCGCCACATCACCTTTTGCATCGAACCTGATAGTATTAGTGAAGACAAATGAAATATCCTCATTTTCCTCTAAAACAGAAACCTGCCTCGCAAGCTTCTCCGGCAGCCATATATCATCGCAGTCAAGAAAAGCTATATACTTTCCCCTTGCTCTTTCGATCGCCATGTTCCTGGCCCTGCCAAGAGGCACAGTCTCCTCGCCGCAAAAATACTTAAGCTTTTTATCATAACTTTTCGCTATATCGCTAGAAGCGTCAGTTGAAGCATTGTCCCAAAACACTATCTCCCAGTCCCCGAAAGTCTGCGCATAGACGCAGTCTATTGCTTCGCGAAGATATTCGTCAGAATTGAAACAATTCATTATCACACTGACTTTAGGAGAATCAGTCGAATTATTAAGTGGTTGGTGTGCCGGGTTCTCTCTAGTCATTGTCTTTCCATTTATATGGAATATCATTGTCAAAAATATCAATATCGGTTATTTCGTCCGGATCATACGCCAGGTCCGTGCAATTAACGATCATGGCGGCTTCCCCGCCAATGGCCTTAAAGGAATACCATACGCCCCGCGGAATCCTCACCAGGCGGTAATTATCCAGCCCCAAAGTAACTTCCTGAACCTCTCCCTTTGTGGCGGAATCCGTCCTGTCGTCATATATAACAAGTTGTATATTACCCTTTGGAACGGCATAATGCTGTGTCATCTTCGAATGATTCTTCCACCCTTTTATTGCACCGGAATTTATGGTTGAAAAATACACCTCGCCGAATTCCTTAAAAAGGTCATCGTCCGAGCGCAGCATATGCATAACCTTGCCCTTTTCATCAGAAAATATTTTTAGATCCTTCACAACAACACCTTCTATCATTTATGCTCCTTTTTTTGTCCAAGACGCATTTTTCCCGAACCCCTTTTCTACATAGCTATCTATCTGCGTGCAGGAAAAGTCATAAATATTACCGCCGTCATAGTAGGTCTTGTACCATTCGGCCGTTAAGTTCACTGTTTCATCAAAATCCAGGACAGGCTGCCATCCGAGAATTTTAAGGGCTTTATCACAACTTAAACTTAATAGCGACGATTCTTTCTTGCCCCCGCTTGAAGGCATGTGTTTCCACTGCCCTTCCGGCCAGGATCTAAGAAACTGATCAACAAGCTCTTTCACGGGTTGTACAACTTTTTCATCAGGGCCGAAATTAAAAGCTTCACCGGTAACTTTTTCAGGATTTTTTATTAGATTCGCTCCCAGCCACAGATAGCCGCTCAATGGTTCCAGAACATGCTGCCACGGCCTGGTAGCTTCGGGGTTCCTGATAATAGATTCTTTCTTCCGGCTCCAGGCCCTGACACAATCAGGTATTATTCTGTCTTGGGCCCAGTCCCCTCCTCCTATCACGTTCCCGGCACGCGTTGTAGAAACCTTCGGTGAATCGTCTTTATTAAAATATGATACAGCATAAGACCTTACCGCCAGTTCCGCGCATCCTTTTGATGCGCTATATGGATCATCTCCGCCAAGCGTGTCATCTTCATGATACCCAAGATCCTGCTCAACGTTCCTGTAACATTTATCGCTGGTTATGATAACCGCAGCTCTGACAGACGGGCAATTCCTTATGCCCTCCAGGATATTGACAGTTCCTCCCAGATTCGTATCAAAGGTATCCTTTGGCTGATCATAAGACCTGCGAACCAGTGATTGAGCAGCCAGGTGAAATACGATCTCCGGTTTGAACTCTTCCATAACCTTTTTTATCTCGTCAATGTTACGTACGTCACCTTCATAATGGCGGATCTTATTTTCAAGTTTTAACGCCTCAAAATTACACGGATCAGACGGCAGAAAAAGTGAAAAACCCGCAACTTCGGCACCAAGCCTTAAAAGCCACAAAGAAAGCCACGACCCCTTGAAACCGGTGTGCCCCGTAACTAAAACACGTTTTCCCTTATAAGCACCTAAAAACAGATCATCAATTTTTACCATATTTTCCATGGCGCATTACCTTCCTCCCACATCCCCGAGAGGGACATGTAGTCTCTATACGTATCCATACACTGCCAGAAGCCTTCATGTTTATACATGGATACCTGTTTTTCTCTTGCCAGTTCCTTCATTGGCCCTTCTTCAAGTTCACAGTCATCATTAAGATAATTGAATATCTTCCGGTTAATAACAAAAAATCCGGCGTTAATATATCCCTCGAGCACCTTTTTCTCGCTCCAGTCTACTATCTCACCTTTTTCATTATGCTCGACCGCCGCAAAACGGGAAATGGGATGTACACCTGTGAAGGTAACCATCTTGTTTTCTTTCTTGTGGTATTCAAGAAGACTCTTAATATCCACATTGCCTATTCCATCCCCATATGTCAGCATAAAAGCGTCTTCGGTAATATACGGCTCTACCATCTTTATCCTTGAGCCCTTTTTGGTCTCCTGGCCCGTATTAACCAGCGTCACGTTCCAATCCTCATCATGTTCAGAGTGAGAAACCAATTTCTTTTTTGAATGCAGGTTCACGGTAAAATCATTGTTCCTGTACTCATAATTCAAAAAATAGTCCTTATTACATCCTGCTTGTACCCAAGGCAAAGCACAAAATCCTTGAACCCGTACTCTGAATAGGTCTTCATTATGTGCCAGAGGATGGGCTCATCCCCTATTGCAACCATAGGATTTGGCTTATACTCCGTTTCTTCTCTTAGCCTTGTTCCTT
>JABMSC010000132.1 GCA_013204685.1 Candidatus Omnitrophota bacterium
ATTTAACTCAAACATTGTATTTGTGGGTGGAGACGAGACATCCGAATACACTAAAAAGGCAGTCTCTAGCATGAAATATAACGCAGTTGACCTGACTGGAATGCTTCTTATCGGTGAACTGGCGGAGTTTCTTTCAAGGTGCAAAATATTTATATCGAACGATTCGGGTCCGGTGCACGTATCCGTAGCGGTTGGTACGCCTGTTGTTGCTGTTTTCGGACGACGTGATGCAGGACTTTCTCCCGTAAGGTGGGGCCCCCTGGGTGCAATTGATGTATTTATACACAAGCCGCCGGCTTGCGACCCATGCCTTGCTCATAATTGTGATAAAGATTTTGCATGTCTTAAAAGGGTTACGGTAGATGGTGTTGTTGAGGCCGCCAGCAAGATCCTTGAGGGCTCCTGGATCCTTTGATTTGCCTTTCTTTTCACATGTAAACTTTAAAAAAGCAAGAACTTCTATTATACTTGCCCCATTCTCCCAAAGGTATTATAATATTAAATTCAAGATCACGGTTTTCTGCCTTATTTAGGACCAAAAATACGACTTAATTATATCTCCTTAATTATTAATTAAGTATCAATAGAAGGAGTAACATATGGAAAACAGCTATGAAGTTGCAGTGAACGATGCGAATTTTCAAAAGGAAGTACTGGAATCAGATGTTCCGGTATTAGTTGATTTCTGGGCGGAGTGGTGCGGACCATGTCGTATGATAGCTCCCGTAATAGGAGAGATAGCAGGAGAATATAATGGCAAGGTTAAGGTGTGTAAGATGAATGTTGAAGAAGGACAGCAGATAGCGTCCAATTACGGCATAATGAATATTCCTACTTTGATACTCTTTAAGAACGGCGAAGTAGTTGACAAAATTGTCGGGATTATTCCGAAAAATGATATTGCTGCAAAGATAGATGCGCAGTTATAGAAGTTAAGGAGGCTAGGGCCAGTGAAAAAATATAAATATTCAACTCTGTCGGGAATAGTGAAAAGTTTTCACAAGAAAAAGGTGATGGTAATAGGGGACCTGTTGCTTGACCAGTTTATATGGGGCGATGTCTCCCGGATTTCACCGGAAGCTCCGGTTCCTGTCGTTTGGGTGCAGAACGAGGAATTCATGCCGGGCGGTGCATGCAACGTCGCAAGTAACCTCGCGCAATTGGGGGCTGAGGTCACTCTTGTCGGTGGTGTCGGTAAAGACGAAAAAGCAGATATCCTCCGGGAGCAGCTTGGAAAAAGAAATATATGCGCCGATGGCGTCATTACGGACGATAGTAGACCCACAATACTAAAAACGCGAGTCATTGCTCATAACCAGCAGGTGGTGCGCATTGACAGGGAAGACCTTGATAGCGTTTCAGGAAAATATCTGTCCAAAGTCGGAAGATACATCGGGAAAAATATCAAGGATGTGGATGGCGTGATAATAGAGGATTACGGAAAAGGGTTTATTACTCCTAAGCTTCTGGAGATGGTCGTCCCTCTTGCGAAAAAACACGGAAAAATCGTAGCCGTAGATCCAAAAGAAGATCACTTTTCTTATTACAAAGGCGTGAATGTCATCACTCCAAATCATCAGGAAGCTGCCGGGGCTGTCGGATTTAAGATCGAAAATGATCAGGATCTTAAAAAGGCAGGAGAAATGCTTTTAAGAAAAAACAGGCTTGATGTTGCTCTGGTAACGCTTGGCGAAAGAGGCATGATGGTTTTCGAGAAGGGTAAAAAACCTCGAAGAATAGAGACCCTGGCTCAGGAAGTTTATGATGTCTCCGGAGCAGGCGATACCGTAATTGCAGTATACACGCTGTCTATTATAAGCGGCGGATCTCCTATAATTGCCGCGCATATTGCTAATTGTGCCGCTGGTATTGTTGTGGGCAAAGTTGGTGTAGCGGTTGTTGAGGAAAAAGAATTGCTGGAAAGATTGAAACGGGAAACCGGGAGGAAGGCATAATGAAGATCGTAGCAGTTATTCCTGCAAGATGGCAGTCAACGAGGCTTAAAGGAAAAGTTCTTGCCGACATAAACGGTAAGCCCATGATACAGCATGTCTGGGAAAGGGTAAAACGCGCGCATGAGGTTGACGAAGTGATAATAGCCGTTGATAAAGAAAGGGTATTACGGGTAGCCGAATCTTTCGGCGCGAAAGCAATATTTACGTCTCCCGAGCAGCCCTCAGGAACCGACAGACTCGCGGAGATAGCGAACGCCGTTGACGCTGATGTATATATAAACATACAGGCGGATGAGCCGCTTGTCCATCCCATGATGGTGGATGAACTTGCGCAGGTGTTCGAATATGAACGCAATGTTCAGATGGCGACGCTTATCAAACGTATTCACGATAAGGAAGAAATTGCCGACCCTGGTGTCGTAAAAGTGGTTGTTGACCGTAAGGGGTTTGCGCTGTACTTTTCGAGAAGTCCTATCCCCTATATTTGTGAAAGAGCAGAAGAAGAGTTTGCCGATGATCCGGATTCGCGTGACATAAGCGGAAAATACTTTAAACACGTTGGACTTTATGCGTATACCAAGGAGTTCCTTTTTACTTATAAAAATCTTCCAAAATCCACACTGGAGTCTGAGGAAAAACTTGAACAGCTCAGAGTCCTGGAACATGGTTATAAGATAAGGACCGTAGAAACCAGGTATGACACCATAGGGGTCGATACGGAAGAAGACCTGGAAAAGGTGAGGGGGCTTCTTGCCGGTGAAAAGAGCGAAATAAGCTAAAATAAGGATATATTATGAACATGAAAACAGTTAAAGTTGGAAATATCCCGGTTGGCAAAGGGAATCCTCTTGTTCTTATAGCGGG
Source organism: Candidatus Omnitrophota bacterium (assembly GCA_013204685.1). GTDB lineage: Bacteria > Omnitrophota > Gorgyraeia > Tantalellales > Tantalellaceae > JABMSC01. The sequence continues at coordinate 2,820 of JABMSC010000132.1, forward strand.
CCCCTGCGTGATCGAGTCGGCGGAAAGTGCAATGGATCATGCCAAAAGAATTAAAGAAGTTGCTGAAAAAGCGGGCATTCCGTTCATTTTTAAATCGAGTTATGATAAAGCAAACAGAAGCTCGGTGAGTTCATTCAGAGGACCCGGAGTCAAAGAGGGGCTTAAAATATTGAAAAGCATACGCGAGGAGCTCGGAGTTCCTGTTTTAAGTGACGTACACTCGACAGATGAAGCCCGATCCGCTGCAAAAGTGCTGGATGTTTTGCAGATACCGGCATTTTTATGCCGCCAGACGGATCTATTAATTGCAGCTGCCGAAACCGGCAAACCCGTCAACGTTAAAAAAGGACAGTTTATGTCTCCACGCGAGATGACCAATGTTATGGGAAAAATAGAATCTACCGGGAACAGCAATATCCTGCTTACAGAAAGAGGCACGTCATTTGGATACAATACACTGGTTAACGATTTTCGCGGGGTTGTGCAAATGAGTGAAGCGGGATACCCGATCGTGTATGACGCGACCCACTCTGTTCAGATGCCGGGCGGCAAAGGTACCTCAAGCGGCGGAGAATCAGAGTATATCCTTCCTCTTTCGAAAGCTGCAGTGGCTGTAGGGTGTGACGCACTCTTTGTTGAGGTTCATGAAGATCCGCAAAAAGCCATGAGTGACGGCCCCAATATGCTGAAACTTATGGACCTTGGAAGTTATCTGGAAGAGATCAGAAAAATAGAAAAGGCGGTAAGATAATATGAGTATGGAAATAGCAAAAAAAGTACTGATCAATGAAAGCAGGGCGGTAAAAAAACTTGTTGACCGAATAGACGGTAATTTTTCAAAGATCATTAATCTCCTGGCGAAAAGCAATGGCCGGATCATAATTACCGGCATGGGGAAACCGGGATTCATTGCGCAGAAAGTTTCCGCGACAATGTCGTCTACCGGGACCCCTTCGCTTTACCTGCATCCTGCCGAGGCCCTTCATGGGGATCTGGGAAGGGTTACAAGCGAGGACGTTATAATCGCTTTTTCCAACAGCGGGGAAACGGAAGAGGTGATAAAACTTCTTCCTATCATCAAAAAGATAGGAGCCAAACTCATAGCTGTTGCCGGGAACAAAAAGTCGACTCTCGCACGGAATAGTGACTTTGTCATAGATAGCTCCGTAGACAAGGAGGCATGTCCGATGGGGCTCGCACCTACCACTTCTACCACAGCCATGCTGGCCATAGGCGATGCCATTGCGGTAGCGCTTCTCGATAAAAAGAAATTCCGGGCGAAGGACTTCGCGTTATATCATCCCGGAGGAGCTTTAGGCAAGCGGCTTTTATTAAGAGTGGAAGATATTATGCGCACGAAAAATCAAACCCCGATCGTACGTGAGAACGCAAAGTTAAAAGAAGTTCTTCTGAAGATCACGAAGTTAAGAGCAGGAAGCGCAAGCGTTGTCGACGGCAAAGGTAAACTGGTAGGTATTTTTACTGATGGCGATTTAAGGAGGCATTTTGAGGAAGAAAAGGACCTTCATAAATGCAAGGTGGGTGATGTGATGACAAAGTCTCCCACAACGATAACCCAGGACCGCCTGGCAGCCGAAGCTTTTGAAATATTGAGAGACAAGAAAATAGACGAAATACCGGTAGTTGATAAAGAAGGGAAACCCGTAGGCATTCTGGATGTTCAGGATATTTTGAAGGCAGGGCTTGTTTAGTTTTAGCAGGCAGCTTTATAACTGAAAAGGAAAACATGAATAATTATTCACCCGAACTTATTGAAAAGGCCAGGAAAATCAAACTTCTTCTCTTAGACGTAGACGGGGTTCTTACTGACGGAAGGCTTACGTATTCAAGTAAGGGCGCGGAGTCAAAGCATTTTGACGTTAATGATGGTTTTGGGATGTACCTCGTAAAACAGTCCGGCATTAAGTGTATAATATTGACGGCAAAAGCTTCCCGGGCGGTCGCTAAAAGGGCAAAAGAGCTTAAGCTGGACAAAGTATACCAGAATTTTCATTTTAAAATAGAAGCGCTCGAGAAAATACGGCAGGAATTCGACATGAAAGACGAAGAGATCTGCTTCATAGGGGATGAACTGATAGATATACCGGTACTAAAAAGAGTGGGGCTTGCTATATGCCCGCCCAATGCCGTGGAAGAGGCAAAGCGGCATGCCCATTTCATAACAGAAAGAAGCGGTGGACGCGGAGCGGTAAGGGAAGTGTGTAACTTTCTTTTGAAAACCCAGGGAAAGTGGGATGAAGTAACCAAGAGGTACTTTGAATAGGGTCATACGACAGGGTTTATGTACACGATCAAGGTAAGATCAAAATTCAGCAGCGCCCACAACCTCAGGGGACATAAGGGGAAGTGTGAGGCTCTGCACGGACATAACTGGAATGTGGAGGTCGCGGTTTCATCCGCCGAAGTGGATGATATGGGTATGGTCCTTGATTTTACGGAACTGAAAAAGATCCTGAATGAGACGACCGGAGACCTCGATCATAAATATCTTAATGAGATCGAATATTTCAAAGAGGTAAATCCGACCTCTGAGAACATAGCACGTTATGTTTATGAAAAGATCTTATTCAAAAATCCGGATCTAAAAATTTCAGAAGTAATCGTATGGGAGACGGATACATCATCGGCCAGTTATAGCGCATAGAAAACTAAACACCGGGGGAATTGGGACATTATTGTGAAAAAGGCGATCGTACTACTATCAGGCGGAGTTGATTCAGCGGTAACACTTTATGAGGCGAAAGTTGATTACGACTGTAAGGTCCTGACATTTGATTATGGACAGAAAGCCCGGAAAGAGATAGATCACGCAAAACTCGTGGCAGAAGCGGCAGGTTGCGAATATATGGTGCTGAAAATAGATCTGCCGTGGAAGGGCAGCGCTCTTTTAGACAAAGAAAAGAAGATCCCGGAGGGAATGGAGAGTGCCGAAGGCGGGATACCGGATACATATGTACCGTCCAGAAATGTTATATTTTTAAGTTTCGGCGTTTCGTATGCTGAGGCGATCGGGGCGGAAGCAGTGTTTATAGGCGCGCATCAGATGGATTATTCGAATTATCCGGATTGCAGGAGTGAATTTTTCGATAACTACAGAGAGACAATTCGTTACGGCACCAGAGCCGGGGTAGAGAGCCATTCAATTAAGATAGAGACCCCGGTAATAGACCGGTCTAAGAAAGAGATCGTTGAGATCGGTGATAGATCAGGTGTTCCATTTGAGTTGACATGGTCATGTTATCATGGAGATAAAAAGCCATGCGGGAAATGCGAGTCGTGTTTATTCAGAAAACAGGCGTTTGAAGAAGCGGGGGTACCGGACCCGGGAGTGAAGTAACTGGATGCAAGCTAAAATATCAGAAATATTTTTATCATACCAGGGAGAAGGGCCTTTTGCGGGGAGCCGGGAGCTCTTTGTCCGGTTTTACGGATGCAACTTAAGCTGCGTGTTCTGCGATACGATGCTCGAAAGTTATAAGTCATTTTCTAAAGAGATGCTCTTGGGCAAGATACTCGATTTTGACGATGATTACAATGAACTTGTGCTTACCGGTGGAGAACCGCTTATGCACGCGGATTTTTTGAAAGATTTTTTGCCGCTTTTTAAAAAACACCGCGGACATGAAGTTTACCTGGAGACAAACGGTACTTTAGCGGGAGAGCTTGAAAAGGTGATAGGCGATGTTGATATAATAGCGATGGATTTCAAACTTCCGTCATCAACGGAGAATAGCAGAGAAGTATGGCTCTCTCACGAAAAGTTCATAGAAGCTGCTGAAGACAAGCAGCTCATAATTAAGGTTGTTATAACAGATTCTACGACTATTGATGATATAAAAATGATGGGCAATGTACTTGCTAAATTTAATAAAGATTTTGTAGTTATCCTGCAGCCGGTAACACCAACCGGATCGCACATTAAAGAGCCGGACGGGGAGATGCTGTTATTTTTCAAGGGCTACGTTAATAAAGAAACCGGAAAGGATGTCAGCATATTGGGACAGGTTCATAAGTGTTTGGGAATACGGTAGCGTAACAAGAGAAGGAAAAAGTGGAAAAAGAGAAAACATACGAAGGTTTACAGGAAAACGTCCGGGATCTAAAACTTCCCGGAATTGATGTTTGGGAGAATAAGTATCCGGATAAGGAATACACAGTTAAGTTTGATACGGCGGAATTTACCTGTATCTGTCCAAAAACGGGGCTCCCTGATTTTGGGCATATATTCATCGAATATGTTCCGGATGAGTCGTGTATTGAATTAAAATCATTCAAGGAGTATCTGGTCTCTTACCGGAATATAGGGATTTTTCATGAGCATGTCATTAACCGCATGCTGGATGACTCAGTAAGAGCATGTACGCCCAGGCGAATGAAAGTCAGGGGGGAGTTTAACACGCGGGGAGGGATAACGACGACGGTGGAGGCGGAGTTTAAAGCTGCTAAAATATGAAAATAAAATACAGACGATACTACATCTACTATACCGCAAAGTTTTTTTTATCATTGGCGAGATTCGTGCCGCGTAAGATTGCTCTTTGGGTAGCTGGTTTTGCCGGGGGAGTGGGGTTTTTGCTTGTCGGAAAATATCGCCGAATAGCGGTTGATAATCTGGATGAGGTTTTTCCGGGTAACCATGCTAAAAACACAAGGATCGCAAAAGATGTTTTCAGGAACATTGCTAAGACCGGTTTAGATTGGGTAAAACTTGTATCTATGGACAAGGAAAGTGTCAAGGGCCTTGTTACTGAAACCAGCGGGTTGGAACACTTAAAGAAAGCATCTGAAGCGGGAAAAGGCGTCATTATTCTGGCGTCACATTTCGGGAATTGGGAGCTAATAACTTTTTATATTAACCTTATTGGATTTAAGGGTGGTATTGTAGGCCGCAGGATATATTTTTATAAGTATGATAATTTTATGAGGAAATTACGCGCCAGGTTTGGTGCCGAGGTTTTTTACAGGGATGATTCTCCCAAGAAAATGTTCGCACTTCTAAAAAGAGGTGAAGTTTTAGGCTTAGGGGCAGATCAGGATATAGATAGTGTTGAAGGGGTGTTTGTTGATTTTTTTGGCAAGCCCGCATATACGCCTACGGGACCCGTGAAGCTTGCGATGGTAACAGGAGCAACAATACTCCCATCGTTTATGATACGCAAGCCTGACAACAGCTATAAGTTTGTAGTGGAAGAGCCTATTATTGTGACGGCATCTGAAGATAAAGAGGAAGCCGTTAAGAGATGCACTCAAACCTGGACGAATGTTCTTGAGAAATATGTCAGGCAGCATCCCGAGCAATGGGCATGGATGCATAAAAGGTGGAAAACACAGGAAACTAAAACTGGCCAGAAGGTGCAGTAGAAGGTAGAGAAGGCAATGCAAAAAAAGAAAATTTACATAATAATCGTTATAGTTCTTGTCGCTTTTGTGTGGATCTATTCCGGAGTGAATAAACGCAAAACGGAGAAAAGTCAAAAGATCGGCGAAGGGCCGAAGAGCTTTGAACAGATGAAGCAAAAGGTCCTCGGGTTTACCATAGACGGCCGCAGCTCTAAGGGGTCAAAGCAGTGGCACCTTGAGGGCAAATCCGCAGAGATAGTGGGAGACGAGATCTACCTGAAAGAGCTGACTGCCGTAGTTTACGGGGAGGATAACACCGTCAATCTTACCTCGGACACGGGTGTTTACCGTAAGGAGAAAGGTGAAGTGGATCTTGTCGGAAATGTTGTGGTTACTGCAGACCGCGGGTTTAAGCTGACGACGGATCATGCCACCTGGTCTCAAATAACCAAAGAGATCTCCACTGATGCCTTTGTTAATATTAAGCAGGATACTCTTTCGGCTGTGGGTAAGGGTGCGATGGCTGATTCCGATAACAGAGTTGCTGTACTCAATGAGGAAGTTACTGTTGAAATAGAACCGCATACAAGTGTGTATTGTGACGGGCCCCTTAAAGTGGATGGCAATAAAGATGTAGCAGTTTTTCAAAATAATGTAAAAGTAGTGGATAAGGACGGTAAGCTTTTTGCTGATAAGCTTACTGTTGAGCTGGATCCCGAGACAAAAAATATTACACGGGTCATAGCTGAGGGCAATGTGAAGGTGAAAAAGGGAAGGAGCTATACCTTAAGCGAGAAGGCTATCTATACCGACTCAACAGGAAGCGCACAGCTTATCGGCAGGCCACGGATAATAATAGACCCGGAAGAAATACAAAGTTTCGATAAATTTACCGGCACAAAAAGAATGAGTGAGAGATAATAGATCTACTGAACAGGTCTAATATATACGAAAGGGAAAATAATGCATTTATTGGAAACCAGGAAGCTGGTCAAACAGTACGGCGGGAAAAGCGTTGTAGACGGAGTGAGCATCAACGTCAGAAGAGGTGAAGTTGTCGGGCTTTTAGGGCCGAATGGCGCAGGCAAGACAACAACATTTTATATGGTCACGGGTATTGTAAGGCCGGATTCGGGGAATGTCATATTTGATAAGAACGACATAACGGACTTACCTATATATAAGAGGGCCCGTGCCGGGATAGGCTATTTGTCTCAGGAGCCGTCTATCTTCAGGAAGCTGTCAGTTGAAGAGAACATAATGGCAGTTATGGAAACGCTCGGGTTTCCATATAAAGAAAGACAACATCAGCTTGATAACCTTTTAAGCCAGTTGAAAATAGCTCATTTACGCAAAAATAAGGCATATACTCTTTCCGGTGGAGAGAGGAGGCGGCTTGAAATAACCAGGACTTTGGTTACAAATCCTATGTTCATACTTCTGGATGAGCCATTCAGCGGGATAGATCCTATTGCCGTATACGATTGTCAGGAAGTTATAAGGGAATTGAAGGAAATGGGCTTAGGCATTCTCCTCACAGATCACAATGTACGGGAAACACTGACTATAACGGACAGGGCCTATATCATGTATGAAGGCAGGATCTTGATAGCCGGTGAAAAAGAAACGCTTATAAATGATCCAAAGGCGCGTAAGATCTATCTTGGAGAGCGGTTCAAAATGTGAATGAGACCACAACTTATGGAACAAAGTGAACATAAGCTGTATGGTCGAATTTATGCCGTTCGTGTGGGCATGCATGTTGTACGGCGGAATGAGACCACAACTTATGGAACAAAGTGAACATAAGGTGTATGGTCGAATTTATCCTGAGCGAGGGAGCGGCCCGTTCGACAAGCTCAGGGTCGTTGTGCGACCGAGGCCGGGGATCCAAATATTTTTATTGGATCCCGGATAACGGCCTTCGGCCGTTTCCGGGATGACATATTTCAAATTTTATTGAAAACACTGGGTCATAATGGTATAGTGATATCTTCTAATTTTACTATTAATAAGATAATTGCTATATACAACGGGAGTTTTAAAATGAATGTGACAATTACGGGAAGAAACTTTGATCTTGATGAGCCTATCAAGGACTACCTCAATAAAAAGCTGGAAAGAATTGAACGTTTGTACAGGCGTATCTATAAGTGTGAAGTTATCCTTACGGAAGAAAAACAGAGGCAGAATGCCGAAGTAATACTCTATCTTAAGCGCAACAGGGTAGTAGGCAAAGAGAGTTCACCCGATATGTACGCATCGATCGATCTGGCTGCAGAGAAGGTCCAGAAACAGCTCAGGAAGCTTCATGGACGGCTCTCTTCTAAACGCCGGAGAGAAGTTATAAGCAGGATCGTGAACCCGATCACTCGTTTCAGACAGCCGCCCCTCCAAGGGAGGGGGAACATCATAAAGGTTAATGCTTTTATCGATAAGCCCTTACTTCCCGAGGAAGCAAAACTTGAGCTTGAACTTCTGGATAGGGATTTTATTGTGTTCAAGAACGCAGATACCGGAGAAACAAACGTGGTATATAAACGTAACGATGGTAATTACGGGGTGATAGAGCCGAGCTTCTGATGCGGAGAGACAGGAAAGAAGAGACGAGACTTAAGGGGATCATTTAATGAAAAGTAAATTAACGAAATTAAAAGGAACAGCCAGGCAGCTTAGCGTGGAGATACCAAAAGAGACGGTTGATCAGACTTTTGACGAAGTCCTGGAAGGGATAAGAAAGGAAGCCAAAATTCCCGGGTTCCGGCCAGGCAAGGCTCCAATAGATATCGTAAAAAAGAACTATGCAAAAGACGCTGAAGACGAACTGCATAAGCGCTTGATCCCTCAAGCCTATGAGAATGCTTTGGCGGAACACCAGATCAATCCTTTAAGTTATCCCGAGCTTTCAGATATAAATCTTTCAGACGCAGGAGTTTTTACCTTTACGGCCAGGGTAGATGTATATCCTGAAGTCAAAGTTAAGAATTACAAGAAGCTTAAGGTAAGCACCACAAAAATAGATGTTTCAGATAAAGAGGCAGATGAAGTGCTCACGCGGATAAGAAACATGCATGCGGATTTTAACCCGACGGACAGGCCACTGGAGAAAGGGGATTTTGGTATATGTGATGTAGATACTACCATGGACGGAAAAGCCATCTCTAAAAAGCGCGAGAATATGTGGATAGAAGTCGACAAAGAAGCATCAATGATGGGGATAGGAGAAGAACTTCTGGGCCTGAAGAAGGGCGATAAAAAGGATATTGAGGCGACGCTTCCTGAGAATTATCCGGATAAGAATTATGCGGGTAAAAAAGCGGAGTTCCATGTTGAAGTAAAAGAGACCAGAGAGAAAAAAGTACCTGATCTGGGTGACGAATTCGCGAAAAAGATCGGAAAAGAGAACATGGATGAAGCTAAGAGTGAAGTAAAGACTCAACTCATAGAGCAAAAGGAGTCCGATGCTAAGGGTGAGATGAAAAACCAGATCTTGGAGCAGCTCTTGAGGAATGATTCTACCGAGCTTCCGGAATCTATGGTTAAAAGGCAGCTTAAGGTTCTTACCGAAAGAGCTGAGGCTGATCTGGCTAAAAAAGGCGTTGATGCAGAATCGATCGAATCTCACAAAAAGGAATTACAAGATCAACTTACTAAAGAGGCCGAGAACAAGGTGAAGATATATTTCATACTTGGTGAGGTGGCTGACCGTGAAAACCTGGCAGTCTCAGACGAGGAAGTGGATAGCTGGATAAAATCTCTTGCTGCGAATTACAACAAGACATTTGAAGAGGTCAAAAAATATTATCAGGAACACGATCTTGTAGGTGGCCTGGTAGAGCAGCTCAGAGAAGAGAAGGCTCTGGATTTTCTGCTTGAAGAGGCAGAGGTTGCGGTTAAGAAATAAATCAGCGTTAAGCGTTAAGCGTTAAGTTAAACCTTACCCCTGAAGAAAAGGAGGCACAATGAATATCGTACCAATGGTTATCGAGAAAGAAGGCAGGCAGGAAAGGGCATACGATATATATTCGCGCCTGTTGAAAGACAGGGTAATATTTATCGGCGCACCCATAGATGACAATGTTGCCAATATCGTTGTGGCTGAGCTTTTATACCTTCAGACAGAAGACCCCGATAAGGATATAAATGTTTATATCAATTCACCCGGGGGAAGCGTTACAAGCGGTATGTCGATATATGACACTATGCAGTTTGTGAAACCTGATGTTTGCACTTTTTGTGTCGGCCAGGCTTCCAGTATGGGCGCTGTCCTCCTTGCGGCAGGCGCCAAGGGTAAAAGACATGCGCTTCCTTATTCGAGAATAATGGTGCATCAGCCATGGGGCGGCGTGCAGGGCGCAGCTGCAGATATACACATACAGGCGCAGGAGATCCTTCGCATGAAAGACCAGATAGAAGGTATTCTGGTCAAGCATACCGGGCAATCTCTTGAGAAAATAAAAGAAGATACTGACAGAGATTACTTTATGAGTGCGGAAGAGGCCAAGAAATACGGAATAGTCGATAGCGTAGTTGAGAAAATGGGGAAGTAAAATGAGGCCATAACTTATGGAGCGATAGAGACATAAGTTATATGGCCGAGTTTTATTGCGAGGAGCGATAGCTACATAAGTTATATGCTTATTAAGGAAAAGGAGTGAGCGGAAATGAGAAAGTACAGACTAATGTCGCCGGGCCCTACACCAGTACCCGAAAAGGTTCTTTTAAAAATGGCGGATACGATCATCCATCACAGGACGCCGCAATTTCAGGCAGTCTTGAAGGACGTGAATGCAAAATTGAAAAAAGTTTTTCAGACTGAAAATCCCGTGCTCATTTTTTCTTCCTCGGGGACCGGCGCAATGGAAGCGTCTGTGGTCAATCTTCTTTCAAAGGGAGACAAGGCGATCGTTATAAACGGCGGTAAATTCGGTGAACGATTCGGTGAAATAGGCCGGGCGTATGGTGCGGAAGTGATAGATTGCGATGTCACATGGGGCAATGCAGCCGATCCGGCAGTTGTAGAGAAACTCCTGAAAGACTCACCCGGAGTGAAAGCAGTGTACAGCACCTTGTGCGAAACCTCAACAGGTGTCGTGAACGATATTAAAGCTATTGCGAAAGTGGTTTCAGCTACGGATGCTGTACTTGTAGTGGATGCTGTCAGCGGATTAACAGCGGATGAATTTAAACCCGATGAATGGGGAGTTGATGTGGTGGTTTCCGGTTCACAGAAGGGGCTTATGTTGCCGCCTGGTCTTGGTTTCTTGAGTATAAGCGGCAAGGCGCAAAAACTGGTTGAAGGATCAGACCTGCCCAAATATTATTTTGACCTTAAAGCGGCACTAAAAGCGCATGCTAAGGATGACACGCCGTGGACACCGGGGGTGTCTCTCATAAACGGGCTTGACACTGTTCTTGATATATTGCTGGCCGAAGGCATTGATGAGGTGGTCCAGCGCCATGCGCGTCTTGCTAACGTGACCCGCGAAGCTGTCAAGGCGATGGGGCTTGAGCTTTTCTCCGAAAGGCCTTCAAATGCGGTTACAGCCGTAAAGGTTCCCGAAGGAGTAGACGGAGCGGCGCTTGTTAAAAAGATGAGGGATGAACAGGGAGTAACTATAGCCGGCGGTCAGGCGGCACTTAAGGGGAAGATCTTTAGGATCGCTCATCTCGGTTATATGGATGAATACGATACGATTTCAGCTATTGCCGGCGTAGAGATCGTTCTCAACCAGCTGGGGTTTGATGTTGAGTTTGGTAAGGGCGTAGGCAAGGCGGAAGAATTACTGGGGTAATTTTTATTGGGTTCCCGCCCCGTTAAAATTTCTGTGAAATATATAACGGGGCCCGCTGTAGTTTATCCCCGTGAAAACGGGGACGGGAATAACACACAGAAAGGGTGATGAAAGATGACTATCAAAGTACTTGTAAGCGATCCTCTGGCAAAAGAAGGCGTGGATATACTCAAAGCGAGTAAATTCAAGGTTGATGAAGTTTCTAAACTTTCAGAGAGTGAACTCGTAAAGAAGATAAAAGGCTATGATGCCCTGATCGTTCGCTCAGGAACCACTGTTACTAAAAAGATAATAAACGCATCCAATAACCTTAAGGTTATTGGAAGAGCGGGTGTAGGGGTGGACAACGTTGACGTTGAAGCTGCTTCCAAGAAAGGCATCGTTGTAATGAATGCGCCGGCTGGAAATACCGTCTCAACAGCGGAACATGCCTTTGGCCTGATGATGTCTCTTTCAAGGAATATACCGCTTGCAAACCAGTCTGTCAAAGACGGCAGATGGGACAGAAAAAAATTCATGGGAGTTGAATTGTACGGCAAAACACTCGGCATAATAGGCCTGGGACGCATAGGTGCAGAATTTGCCAAGAGAGCCCTCAGCTTTGGTATGAAAATACTCGCTTTTGATCCTTTTCTTTCTGAAGAAAAAGCAAAAGCACTTAATATTGAACCTGTAACTTTAGACAAGCTTCTGAAGAACTCAGACTTTATTACGATCCATACACCGCTGACAAAAGACACAAAACATCTTCTTGATGAAAAGGCGTTCAAAAAGATGAAAAAAGGCGTGCGCATCATAAACGCGGCCAGGGGAGGGATTGTAGATGAAAAGGCTCTGGCTAAGAATTTAAAGTCCGGTAAAGTGGCAGGCGCTGCGCTTGATGTGTATGAAACGAAAGCAAAGCCGCCTCTGGACAGCCCGATCGTAAAGATAGACAAAGCTGTTACTACACCTCACCTGGGGGCGTCTACGGAAGAAGCTCAGGTAAACGTGGCAATAGATATGGCAAGGACCATTTCCGGTGCTCTTTTGGGGAAGGGTTATAGAAACCCTGTTAATATGCCTGCCATGGAGGAAGAGGCGCTGAAACTTGTCGGGCCGTATGTGAATCTGGCTGAAAGGCTCGGATCCATTCAGACGCAGCTTATCGCGAAATCTATAAAAGCTGTTACGGTTAATTATATAGGTGAGGTGGCCGGTGTTAATGCTGCTGTCATTACACGGGCCCTGCTGAAAGGGATATTAAATCCGATACTGGAAGAAGACGTTAACTATGTGAATGCTTTACTTATCGCGAAAGAGCGTGGCATAAAAGTGATCGAGAAAAAGACTTCAGAGATACAGGATTTTGCAAGTCTAATAAGCGTGGAGATCGATACAGGCAAAAAGAAACATTTTATCATGGGTACCCTTTTCTCGAATAAGCAGGCCAGAATAGTAAGGATCGACAATTTCTATGTGGAAGCGGTTCCGGATGGATATATACTTGTTCTTTCGAATAAGGACGTTCCGGGCGTAGTAGGCAAAGTGGGAACAGTCTTGGGAAAACACGGCATTAATATAGGGGAGATCAATCTGGGACGTGATAAAAAAGCCAGGCAGGCTATAAGTTTGATCAATGTGGACAGCGAAGTCCCGAAAAAAGTTATACAGAAACTCAAAAAAGAGAAATATATCAATGACGTTAAACAGGTCCACATAGAAATTTAAATGAGGTCGCAACTTATGGAGCGAAGCGACATAAGTTGCATGGCCGAATTTATGCCGTTCTCGTGAGCATGTATGTTGTACGGCGAAATGAGGGCACGCCTTATTAATGCTTCGTGTTCATAAAGTGTGGTCTCATATAAGGAGAAAGATATGGCTAAGAAGAAAAAAAAGAAAAAGAATCTTATACGATTCATTGATGTTACGAACCGTGACGGAGTTCAAACATCCCGGCTGGGGCTCGCGAAACTCCAGAAAACGATCGTTAATCTATATCTCAACAAGATGGGGATTTTTCAGTCCGAGTTTGGATTTCCTTTCACTGACCATGAGGCAAACTATATAAATGCTAATCTTGAGCTTGCCAGGCGTAAGGTTATATATCCCATGAGATTGGAAGGATGGATAAGGGCCATTGAAGCAGACGTAAGAAAAGCCGTTAAAAATACGCCGATCAAGCATATAAATATGTCCATTTCTACCTCTGACCTTATGATAGAAAAGAAATTCGCCGGCAAAATGGATCGCGCGGGGGTTATCAAAGCCATGACAAAGGCTTTGAGGCTTGCTAAAAAGAAGGGGCTAAAAACAATCGGTGTTAACGCTGAAGATGCCTCCCGGACAGATATTGATTACTTAATAGAATTCGCTCAAGCCGCAAAAGCGGAAGGGGCGGATCGCATACGCTACTGTGATACTCTCGGGTATGATGACCCCTTTACGATATATGACAGGGTATCGGCACTAGCCAGTGAGATCAAGATGCCTATTGAACTTCATTGTCATAATGATCTTGGAATGGTTGTTGCCGTAAGCGTTGCAGGAGCTAAAGCTGCTATTGACAGCGGCGTAGACGCATATATTAACACTACGATCAACGGTATGGGTGAAAGAGCGGGCAACGCGGATCTTGTAAGCTGTATACTGGCGCTTAAGTATTCCAGCGGGTTCAGAGATAACCCAAAATACAAGATAGACCCCAACACTAATTTAAAGATGGCCTGGAAACTCAGCAAATACGCTTCTTATGCTTTCGGTGTGCCCATACCTGTAAATCAGGTTGGCGTGGGCGCTAACGCATTTGCGCATGAATCCGGGATACATGCGGATGGAGCTTTGAAGGACAGGAGAAATTACGAGCTTTACGATTATGAAGAACTGGGACGCGGGGAACCTGAGATCATTGATACCGGAAGGAATATTACCGCCGGTGAATACAGCGGTATTAAGGGTTTCAGGAACGTATATAATCGCCTGGAAGTAAAGTTCAAAAACGATGAAGAAGCTACCAGGATACTGGAACTTGTGCGCTATGCGAACGTTCATACGCAGAAACCTCTAGTCCGGGATGAGCTGCTATTTATTGCGGAATACCCCGATATGGCTGCAAAGATCTTCACAATGAATCCTGCGTAATAAAACAGGAAAATGAATTCCGGAGGAAAGGATATTTATGGGACAGGTAACGGTGCTGGTAGGAGCTCAGTGGGGCGATGAAGGAAAAGGTAAAGTAATAGATGTGCTTACCGAGGGCGTGCAGTATATTGTCCGCTATCAGGGTGGTAATAATGCCGGGCATACCGTTGTCATAGGGGATAAGAAGTATGTTTTGCACCTTATTCCGTCGGGGATCCTTCATGAAGGAAAGATATGTGTAATCGGTCACGGTGTTGTGGTAGACCCAAAGGCGGTTATCGATGAGATAGAACTTCTCAAGTCACAAGGTATAAGTGTTGAGGGCCGTTTGAAAATAAGTGATAAAGCGCATATTATCTTTCCTTATCACAATAAGATAGACGAACTTCGTGAAGCCAAGCGCAAGAAAGGTAAGATAGGTACCACAAAAAAGGAATAGGTCCGTGTTATTCCGATAAGGTGGGGCGCGTTGGTATACGCATGGCGGATCTGTTCGATGAGGAATACTTCCGGGAAAGACTGGAGAAGAACATTGAAGAGAAAAACGCGGTCCTGAAGGATTTGGGCGGATTTAAAGGGTTTTCCGCGGATGAGATCCTGCCGGAATATGTTAAATATGCCGCTTTACTTAAAGAATATATTTGTGACACTACCTTACTTCTGAATGAGGCTCTTAAGAAGGGTGAATCGATCCTTTTTGAGGGGGCGCAGGGCACCTTTCTGGATGTAGATTACGGGACTTATCCGTATGTGACATCTTCTAATTCTACCGCAGGAGGAGCATGCATAGGGGCAGGTATAGGCCCTTCACGTATCGACAAGGTGCTTGGTGTGGTCAAGGCTTATACCACGCGGGTAGGAGAGGGACCGTTTCCTACCGAGTTCGGGCCTGAGCTCATGGAGAAAATCCGGCAAAAAGGCGGAGAGTTTGGCGCAACAACAGGCAGGGCCCGTAGATGCGGATGGTTTGACAGCGTCCTGGTCAAAAATTCGGTTCTTATCAACGGAATGGACAGCGTTGTAATAACTAAACTGGATGTGCTTGATGAACTGAAGACCATTAAGATCTGCACGGCGTATAAATATAAAGGAAAGACATATAATAATATACCCGGTGATCCCGGTTTTCTTGACAATTGTGAACCTGTTTACGAGGATCATCCTGGATGGCAACAGGATACCTCTAACATAACATCGTATGAAGATCTTCCCGAGAATGCCCGCAAGTATATTGACAGGATGCAGGAGCTTATCGGGACGGAAGTAATGCTTGTTTCGGTAGGTAAAAGCCGAAAACAGACCCTGGCTTATAAAGATTTGCAATAAAAGGGCGTGGAGCAATAGAAAAAGAAGCCGTTCTTGACTTGATTAAAGGGCGGTGTTATAGTCATTATAGATAAGGGTATAGGAGATAGTATTCAGTAGTCAGGAGCGTGCCCCGTTAAAAGCTTCAAAGAAACCTATAACGGGGCAGGCAGAATGAAGAAGGCGCGCCCACTACTGCGGGTTCAGAACTAAAAAGGAGGGTGTTATGCGGATAAAGAGATATTTGATGTCTGGTACTCTGGTAATAATCGCATTAAGTGTATTCACTTCCGGATGTGCGGTGAATTTTTACAAACAGAGCCCCCGCAGTAAAAGAAAGATAAATGAATTACAGGCCCAGGTATATGGTCTTGAAAAACAGCAGGCGGAGGAGCGCAAGCGCTTTGAGGAAGCTAAACGCATGCTGGAATCAAAATTCCGCAATGAGATCAGGGATCAGAATATTTCACTGACAATGGATGAGAGAGGTCTCGTAATCATATTATCCGACGATATTCTTTTTGACTCAGGAAAAGCTGATCTGAAAAAAGGAGCTTTTCCGGTCCTCAATAATGTCATAGCTGTTATAAAGAAGAAGGTTCCTAATAAAGATGTAGGGATAAGCGGTCATACCGATAACGTTCCGATAAAATATTCTAACTGGAAGACCAACTGGGAACTTTCAACAGCCAGGGCAACCAATGTTCTTTATTACCTGGAGAAAAAAGGTATTTCACCCGCTAGACTATCCGCAACCGGGTATGGTGAGTATAGGACGATAGCTTCAAATGATACCGAAGAAGGCCGTGCCATGAACAGAAGAGTTGAGATCGTTATTTTGCCTGAATTTCCTGTGAAAAAAGAGGGCATAAAATAGCAGATAAGATCATCTAAACACGGGTTGGCACGGATTTTTTTTGTGAATCCGTGTTAATCCGTGTTTTTTTAGGGATATATATGACAAAACTTCCGAGACATATTGCCATAATCATGGATGGTAACGGCAGGTGGGCCAGGGAAAAGAATCTTCCCAAGATAATGGGACATCGCCGGGGTGTGGAGATCGTGGACAGGACAGTTGAATCTTGCGCAAAGCTTGGGATAGGGTATCTGACTCTTTACACATTTTCGACAGAAAACTGGAAACGTTCGGGTGAGGAAGTGTCCGCTCTTATGAAGCTCCTGGAACAGGCAGTGAAAGATAGAGCTCAGAAACTGAAGGAAAATAATATACGGTTCAATGTTATAGGGCAGCTTGAAAAGCTTCCCAAACAACTGGTAAGTGGACTTGAAAGCCTCATTGAAGATACTTCCGGAAATTCCGGGATGGTTTTAAGCCTGGCACTCAGCTATAGCGGGCGTCAGGAGATCGTTGATGCCGTAAAGAAAATATGTACTGATTATGAAGGGAAAGGAAGGGACGTTTCTTCTTTAGATGAGGAAAATTTCGGGAAGTATCTTTATACGTCCGGACTTCCGGACCCCGACCTTATGATACGCACTTCAGGTGAGATGCGTATAAGTAATTTTCTTTTGTGGCAGCTGGCGTATTCCGAATTTTACGTAACGGATACTCTCTGGCCTGACTTTGATGAAAGCGAGCTTAATAAAGCGCTGGAAGCGTACTCGAGGCGCGACAGGAGATTCGGTGAATAAGTTCATCAAAAGAACTATTGTTACTTTCATGTTACTTGGCGTTGTCGGCATTTTTGTGTATCAGGTTCCGAATTGGGTGTTTTGTCTTTTTATCGCGATGTTTATAGGTTTCGGGCAGTTCGAGTTCTTCCGCATGGTTGAAAACAGGGGCATCTTTGTTTATAAGTATTTCGGAACAGCTGTCGGCATTCTTATTCCTATTGTGATATTCATGGCAAAAATGCTGCCTGAGATAAAGAACCTGGAACCCATCTTTATAGTTGTTGCAAGCCTCTTTGCCCTTACGATGCAGTTTACAAGGCGCGATAATGCCCGGGATCACTTGATAAGCACCGCCCTTACTCTTTTTTCGCTTTTTTATATAGCCTGGTTCTTTTCGTTTTTTGTGAAAATAAAAGCGCTGGAAAACGGTGCAAATCTTGTAGTTTTTCTTGTGCTTGTGACCAAAAGTACCGATATCGGGGCATATATTATAGGAAGCTGGTTCGGGAGGACCGAGCTCATTCCAAGGATAAGCCCCAAGAAAACCAAGGAAGGCACTCTTGGGGGCATAGTTTTCGGTATCATTGTAACTGTTATAGCCGGCAGATTCCTTACCTCCTTTTCGACTATTCACCTTATTGTTTTAGGAGGCATCCTGGCACCGCTGGGACAGGTGGGGGATCTGGCAGAGAGTCTTATAAAACGTGACTGTAACATGAAAGACTCCGGGACGTATCTTCCCGGGATCGGCGGCGTCCTTGACGTGATAGACAGCCTTCTTTTTACGGCGCCTGTCTTTTATTATTATGTGAAGACATTTTAGGAACCAGTCGTCAGAGGTAAAAATTCAAAAATTATGAAAAATATTGCACTCCTAGGATCAACGGGCTCTGTCGGCAGGAATGTTTTAGATATAGTAAGGCATTATCCGGATGAGTTTCGCGTAAGTGCTATTTCAAGCAATGAGAATATATCTCTCTTAGCGGAACAGGCTGAAGAATTTAACCCTTCCGTTGTCGCCATAGGAAATGAGGCGTTTTATCCTGAACTAAAAAATAAAATATCGGGAGACAGTAAAATCGCCTCAGGGGCTGAAAGCCTTGAAGAGATTGCATCAGATGATAGTGCGGATATTATTTTTATGGCGATCTCAGGGACATCAGCCTTGAAACCCCTTATTGCGGCTCTTCGAAAAGGGAAAACCGTGGCGCTTGCGAGCAAGGAGCCGGTAGTTTCGGCAGGTATGATAGTAAGGAAGGTAATGGAGGATAATAATGCCGGTATCATTCCTGTCGATAGTGAGCATAGCGCGATCATGCAGTGTCTGTCGGGCAGGGACAGCGGTGATGTCCGGACGTTATATATTACCGGAAGCGGTGGATCACTTAAAGATAAGCCCGCATCTGAATTTGATTCGCTTACCACCGAAGAAGTTCTCAATCATCCTAAATGGGATATGGGCAGAAAGATCACGGTGGATTCAGCGACACTTATGAACAAGGGATTGGAAGTCATAGAGGCAAGATGGCTTTTTGATGTGCCGCAAGAGAGGATAAAAGTTCTCATTCACCCCGAGGCAGTTATTCACTCTATGGTTGAGTTTTCCGACGGAACGATCAATGCCGGCATGTTTTCGCCGGATATGCGTTTTCCCATACTAAGGGCATTGGCGTATCCTGAGATCCTGGAAAGTGATCTTCCCAGGGTGGATTTCAGCATGGTTAATACTCTTTCATTCCAGGCGCCTGACACAGAGAAGTTTCCGGCTCTCAAGATGGCATATGATGCTCTTGATGAAGGGGGCACGGTACCGGCCGTCTTGAACGCCTCGAATGAGGCTGCGGTGGGACTCTTCCTGGAGGGCAAAATAAAGTTTACCGGCATCATAGATATAGTCTCAAAAATTGTGGCGCTTCACAATAAAAAAGACGACCCGTCATTGGATGATATTATTAATTCTGAAAAGTGGGCCAGGGAGATGGTTTTTAAAGAGATTACGCGGATATAAGGGTAAGAAGCAGAGAGGTAAGAAGTAAAGAAGTAAGAATTGAGGGCAAGGCATCATCTCCGTCATTGCGAGGAGCGATGTGGGATAGGATGGTGAGCCGAGCGACGAAGCAATCCCAATACCGGGCGAGCCCCGTTAGAAAAAGATTTTCTAACGGGGCGAGCAACAAGGAGAGCGAGCTCACGACCACGAACCACCCCGTTAGAAATTCCAAAGGATTTTCTAACGGGGCACGCGAACCATGGCCCGTTACAAATTCCGGAGAAATTTGTAATGGGCAACGAACCACGACTAACGATTTGTGTAATCTTAAGTTGTTGCTAAAATCGAAGAAATCAATGTAATCATTGTTATTTAAGGAGGATTAAACTGTGTTAACTTTAATTGTAGCTTTGATAGTTTTCAGCGTGCTTATACTCATACACGAAGCGGGGCATCTTGTCGTTGCTAAACGTATAGGAGTTGATGTCGAAGCCTTCTCGCTGGGGTTTGGGAAGAGGCTCTTCGGTATAAAGATCGGCGGGACAGATTACAGGGTTTCTTTGCTGCCCTTTGGCGGGTATGTGAAAATGGCCGGCGAAGATCCGTCAGAAGCCAGCGGGCTGGAAGGGGAACTGAGCTCCAAGCCGATTGGGCACCGTTTCTGGGTGGTAGCGGCCGGGGCTATTACGAATTATATTTTCGCTTTTATACTATTCAGCATCATTTTCATGATAGGCGTGCCTACGCTTTCAAATAAAGTGGGCCAGGTTCTCCAGGGATATCCGGCCGAAGAAGTCGGTATGGAAGTAGGGGATGAGATACTCTCGGTGAACGGTAGGACGATCCGGTATTGGGAAGATATCGTGGATGCAATTAAAAATGAGTCAAAGGGAGAAGATGCTTTAAATATTGAAATAATGCGTGGGGAAAAAACGATCGACTTCAGGGTCCAGCCTAAGATCTCAACCGTAACAAATATATTCGGACAGACTATATCACGCCCGATGGTTGGTATTGCCCCTCAAAATGAGATATTATCCGTTAAATATAACCCCTTGCGTGCTATATACCTTGGAGGTAAAAGGCTCTTGGTCCTCACCGGTCTTACATATAAGGGTCTCTGGCTCCTTTTAACAGGGGGTATGCCGGTAAGTACATCGGTTTCCGGGCCTATCGGGATAGCAAATCTGATGGGCCAGGCTGCTCGTTTAGGCTTTGTGCCACTTTTAATAATTACTGCTCATGTGAGCATGGCACTTGCGGTTTTTAACCTCCTGCCGTTCCCGGTTCTTGACGGCGGGCATATTCTTTTTCTCTCCATGGAAAAACTTCGCGGCCGTCCATTGAGCATAAAAATTCAGGAGATCATTACGCAGGGTGCTCTTATTCTGCTGATCCTGTTTGCCTTATTCGTTAGCTGGCAGGATGTGCTTAAGTTTACGCCGCTTGGGAAGAAGATAGGGAACAATCGGGTTCAGGATGTGGCTCAGGAGCCAGAAAAATAAAATTTTTATTGGATCCCCGCTTTTGAGGGGATGACATATTTTTATTATGATTGAACGCAGAAAAACCAGGACAGTAGATGTTGGCGGAGTCAAGATAGGATCGGATTATTCCATAAGTATCCAGTCCATGACAAAGACGCAAACGCAGGATGTAGCTGCTACTTTATATCAGGTGCGCGAACTTGAAGAGGCGGGATGTGAGATCGTGCGTGTGGCCGTGAAAGACACGGATGATGCGAAAGCCATTGGTTCTATTAAGAAGGAAGCAAATATTCCGATAGTGGCGGACATACATTTCGACTATCGTTTAGCTCTCGAGGCAGTTAAGCGGGGCGCAGATAAGATAAGGATCAATCCCGGGAACATATCAAGCCCTGAGGATATAGACAAAGTCATCGATGCAGTTGGTGAAAAAAATATCCCCATAAGGATAGGAATAAATTCCGGTTCTTTGATGGATGTTGTTTCGGGTCAGGGTGAGACATCCGACATGATGACAGCTTCCCTGTTAATATATCTTGAAAATTTTCAAAAAAGAGATTTTCATAATATTGTGATATCATTGAAGTCATCCTCTGCAGGTGCTACAGTGGAGGCGTATAAAAAAATGGCGGCTAAATGTGATTATCCTTTTCATGTTGGAGTTACTGCTGCGGGGTCTCCGGAGGAAGGAATAGTTAAGTCGAGTGTTGGTATTGGTGCTCTCTTACTTGAAGGAATTGGGGATACCATTCGAGTATCTCTTACCGGAGATCCATGCCAGGAAGTTTATGCCGCGAAACAGATACTTTCTTCTTGTGGATGCAGATCCTTTGGCCCTGAAATAATAGCCTGCCCCACTTGCGGGCGCTGCCAGGTTGACTTGGTTCCTATAGTTAAGGAGCTAGAAGAGGAACTCACTCAGATCGCGGTTCATAGTTCCAATGATCCGGATAAACAGTTAATAATAGCCATAATGGGTTGTGAAGTTAACGGCCCCGGGGAAGCGCAGGCAGCTGATATAGGGATAGCGTTCGGAAAAGGTAAGGGTGTGATTTTCCGTCAAGGTGAAGTGGTAAAGACGGTAGGGGTATCGGAAGCCGTTGGCGAGCTTTTGAAGATGATTAAAGAAGAAATATAGATCATAAATCAGAAATTCTAAATACGACACCGTGTTATACCTGATACTACACTTACAGGGGCCGCGAGGCCAAAGGACGAGCGAAACAAATCCGAAATACGAATGTTCCAAACCCCAAAAACCATAGGTAGTTGACAGGAACATTTAATATCGTTATTGAGCATAGCGTTGATTTCGAATCTTAAGAGAAGGAGAGCCATATGAGGTGGAGCAATACATTTATCCCCACGCTAAAAGAAGATCCGCAGGATGCAGAGGCGATAAGCCACAAACTTATGGTGAGGGCGGGTCTGATAAGACGTCTTACCGCTGGAGCTTATATTTATCTTCCGATGGGATATAGAGCCTTGCGTAAAGCTGAGGAAATAGTTCGAGAGGAGATGAATGCCGGCGGCGGGGCGGAACTTTTTATGCCGGCATTGCAGCCTCCGGAATTGTGGAAAAAAACCGGACGGTATGATGACATGGGCGATGTAATGATCAAGTATACCGACCGTCACGGCAAAGAAATCGCCCTGGGGCCGACCCACGAAGAAGTGGTTACGGATCTCGTTTCAAGAGAGGTAAGGTCATACAAGGATATCCCCCTTATACTTTATCAGATCCAGACAAAGTTTCGGGATGAAGTTCGTCCAAGGTTCGGGGTTGTGCGCAGCTGTGAATTCATCATGAAGGATGCCTATAGCTTTGATGCCGATGTGGAGGCAATGGAGGCCAGCTATAAAAAGATGTATGATGCATATTGCAGAATATTTAAAAGATGCGGTGTGCCGTATGTTGCAGTTGAGGCCGATCCGGGGCTTATGGGAGGTACCGTTTCTCACGAATTTATGGTTCCTTCAAAAATGGGCGAAGATAGAATAATAATATGTTCTCAGTGCGGATATGCAGCAAGCACTGAAGTTGCGGGAGCATCTTCAAAGGATGATCGGAAGAAAGATCCCGAAAAGCCAAAAAACATCGAAGAAGTCAGCACGCCTGGATTAAGCACGGCCATGGATGTAAGCAAATTCCTTAAAGTGGATCCGCGAGACTTGATAAAAACTCTCATATATATTGCAGATGATGAGCCGATCGCTGTTCTTGTGAGGGGCGATCATGAAGCTAACGAAACCAAGATAAAAAATAAACTGAGCGCGAAAACACTTGAGTTGGCTGATGAAGAAAAGGTGAAAGAAGTTACCGGCGGAGATATGGGTTTTTCCGGGCCGGTAGATCTGGGTATCAGGATATATGGGGATGACTCTGTCAAAAATATGGTAAATGCAGTAGCAGGCGCCAACAAGAAGGATACGCATCTGGTAAACGTCAATCCCGGGAAGGATTTTAAGGTTCACCAATGGATGGATGCAAGGATAATAACGGAAACTGATCCGTGCCCAAAATGCGGAAGCGATATTGAACTCAAACAGGCTATTGAGATAGGGCATACGTTTAAACTCGGCACAAAATATTCAGAACCCTTAAATGCTAAGTTTCTGGATGAAAAAGGCAAGGAATGTCTGATAATAATGGGCTGTTACGGCATAGGTATAAACCGGATACTTGCCTCCCTGATAGAAACAAGCTGTGATAAGGACGGAATAATCTGGCCGGTTTCGATAGCGCCTTGTGAGGTCGTTGTAATCCCCGTAAAAAGAGAAGATGAGGACCTTTTCTCCGAAGCGGAACGTGTTTACGAGGAGCTTTGTGAAGCCGGTGTTGATGTGATACTGGATGACAGAAAAAAGACCATTGGGGTCAAGTTTAAGGATGCAGACCTCATAGGGTTTCCCGGCCAGGTGATAATTGGAAGTAAAGGACTTAAGGAAGGAAAAGTAGAAGTGAAGAGCAGGGCAACCGGGGAAAATTCTTTTGTGGATAAAGATAAGGTTGTGGAGTCTGTGAAGGCGATATTAGGGGATTGAGTGAAAAAGGGTATCGGATTATCAGGTTATCAGGTTTTTTCCTGGTGTCCCGATGTCCCGATAACCTAAAGTGGAGCTGCTATGAATAAAATCAAGGTACTTTTCGTATGCGTGCATAACTCAGCACGCAGTCAAATAGCGGAAGCTTATTTAAATAATCTTGCCGGAGAGCATTTCGAAGCCGAAAGTGCCGGTTTGGAGCCGGGAGCGCTTAATCCTCTTGTAGTTAGATCAATGGCCGCGGAAGGGATAGACATCTCTTCCAAAAAAACAAAAAGCGTCCAAGGTATGATCGATAAGGGGATTCAGTATGATTATGCAGTAACAGTGTGCGACGAAGCAAGCGCCGAAAAATGTCCTCTTTTCCCGGGAGGAGCCAAACATGTGCATTGGGGGTTTGACGACCCTTCACAATTTACAGGATCTGAAGAGGAAAAGCTGGAAAAGATAAAGATCGTAAGAGACGAGATAAAGAACCGCATTGACAGGTGGATCGAAGAAGTGGGGTAAATTAGGAGGGCAAAGTGGTAATATTCCAGTACTTATCATTTATAACAGCGGTTATGGGCGTGGCCGTAATAGTATGGGGCGTAGTTGTAACTTTTTTTGAACTTTTATATGTTGAGAGTAAGCGTATAAGAGGACAGCATATTGCTCAGAAATGGGAGTTCGTAAGGCATCATCTTGGATTTTATATCTTGATGGGGCTTGAGTTTATGATCGCGGCAGATATTATTATGACGCTCATAAGGCCGTCTTTGCAGGAAATAGCCATTCTGGGGTCTATGGTAATGATCAGAACAGTGATAAGTTATTTTCTGGATAAGGAGATGGCTCAGGGACACGTGTATGGCGGGGACTGACAAAACAAAAATTATAGGATGGATATTATGAAAATTAAAACTACATTAAGTATCGTCGCAATCTCTTTATTTTTAATGGTTTCAGCTGGTGCCCAGACCTTATCCACGCAAAACGAATACTGGCCCGACGGCAAAATAAGAGTTTCCAAAAAGATAGATGATTTAGGAAACATCATGGCCGTTGCTTATTGCCGGGAGGATGGCACACTGGAGCAGGATGTTAAGTATGACATGGAGGGTAATAAAATAGAAGTAAGTTATTACGGTGAAAACGGACGGCTCCGGCCCGGTGCTGACGGTTGGGCCGCTATACGGAACCAGTATCAGGGTGGAAATCTTGTTATGGAAAGTTATTACGGAGCGGATGGTAAACTTATAGAACGCAAACAATATAATAGCGTAGGAGACCTTGTCTCTAGACAGTATGTTGGCGACGGTCAGCTTCCTGCTGAAGAATTTAACCCGGCTCCGACTCTGGCTGGGACGACAGAGAGTTTTTATGATTCTAGCGGCAGGCCCGAAGGTACTACCTCGGTAGTCCGCGATGATGACGACTGGCCGTGGTGGCATCATCGAAGATGGCGGAATAGATAATGATGCCTTGTCTTTAGAATTCGAATGTAGCGTTACTTCTCCCCAAAAACATGATTAGCATAATCGTTCCTATTTACAATGAAGAACAGATCCTCCTAAAGAATTCAGATCATTTCCAGTTTTCATCCAGTTATTCAGAATATAAAAAAAGAGCGAAAGGGTAAGCGTATAGGAATGACTTAACGCCTACCCCTTAACGCTTACCGCTGAATATGCTTGACAACACTATATTATTATTATAAAATCACGTAGAACCTAAGGGAGCAACTAAGAGTAAGTGGGCCAAGCGCCCACTTATTTTTTTGGAAGTTTTACATAATGTAAAATCTCCAAAAAAACAACAGAAAGACCAACATTAAGTGCCATAACAAAAGGGTTTACATGGGCGCTAATATACCTGAAGAACTTATGAGTTTCATTTCTGACCAGGCCGGACGGGATGGTTACCGGATAGTTAACGTATCCGGGAAAAGCGGCAGATCTTTTTATCTGGAAATAGTGCTTGATAAGAAAGATGCAGCCATTACTCTTGACGAGTGCACTGATTTTAATAGAAAAGTGTCTTTCTGGATAGAAGAAGGAAATGCCGGCAGCCAGGACTATGCTGTAGATGTCTGTTCACCGGGCCTGGACAGGGAGCTTAAAAGCGACAGTGAATTCAAGTGGGCAGAAGGGAAACTCGTCGAAGTTAAGCTGCACGAACCGGTAGAAACCGGCAATGTTGTTGTCGGGAAGCTTCTGGGGCGAGAGGAAAACGGCGATATTGATATTGAAACTGAAGATACAAAAACAATTGCTGTCGAAAGCAGTAATGCGGCAAAAGTAAAATTAAAACCTGAACTTTAAAGGGGACCTGAAGCACAGGGCCCTGATATTAAAATGAACGGAGAATGAAATGAACGGAGCATTGTTATCAGCACTGGAAAAGATAGAAAGAGAAAAAGGCATAAGCAAAGAGATCTTATTCGAGGCCATTGAAAGCGCGCTTGTGAGCGCCGCTCGAAAGGTCATAGATGACCCAAATATCACTAAAGAGGACATAGAGGTCAGGATAGATGCGGAAACCGGCGAGATCGGGATCTTCATGGATGACGAAGAAGTGGAAAGTGCCAGGTTTGGAAGGATCGCGGCCCAGACCGCCAAGCAGGTGATCATCCAGAAGATACGTGAAGCGGAAAGAGATGTGATCCATGATAAGTATATCAAAAAAGTCGGAACTATAATCAGCGGTGCGGTTCACCGGTTTGACAAAGGAAACGTTCTCGTCGAACTGGATGATGCTGAAGCGGTCCTCCCTAAAACACATCAGATACCGCGCGAAAAGTTCCGCCAGGGCGAAGTAATAAGAGCGTATCTTATTTCTGTGGAGAGAAACACTTCGGGCCCTGAGATAGTTTTATCCCGTACCGATGAGGGATTTGTGAAAAAGTTATTCGAACTTGAAGTTCCCGAAATATCGCAGGGCGTTGTAGAAATAATGGCGCTCGCCAGGGAACCGGGCGAAAGAACGAAACTGGCCGTTCATTCAAAGGATGAGAAGGTTGACCCGGTAGGCGCGTGTGTCGGCATGCGCGGATCCAGGGTGAGAGATATAGTAAAGGAGCTGCACGGGGAAAGGATAGATATAATCAGGTGGGATGAGGATATACGAATTTATCTCCCCTCAGCCGTCAGCCCGGCTGAAATAACACGAATGGTTATAGATCGGGAAAATAACACTATAAAAGTAACCGTTCCCAAGGATCAGTTAGCTCTTTTAATAGGAAAGAAGGGGAGGAATATAAGACTGGCTTCCAAACTATTGGACTGGGAATTGATAGCTGATTCGGAAAGAGAAACGGTTGATATTTCTTTGTCGGAAGTTGATGGCATAGGAAAGAAGACGCTTGAAAAACTTCTGGAAGGCGGCTATGACAATGTGGATAAAGTGCTTAATGACGGAGTAGATGAACTTGTCAAGCTGGAAGGAATAGGCGAAAAGATAGCTCAGAAAGCATATAATGCCTGTGAAAAAGTTTACTTAGAAGTCGTAGGAAGCTCTCTTGAGGAGGAAGAAAAGGAAAAAGCTGAAGAAGAGCAGGAAGCCAAAGAACAGCCGGAAGCCGCTAAAGGTGAGGGAGAAACTCCGGAAG
>JABMSC010000133.1 GCA_013204685.1 Candidatus Omnitrophota bacterium
GGATATTGGTTTATGCTTGTTTAGAGCCTTTTAACTCGATCAAAATACAGGAGAAATACAGGAGAAACATATGGGTCTTGACTGGTTCGAATACTATCTTCTGACTAATGACGTGCAAACACTCAGAGGTGAAATAAAAACCCTGAAAAATGAAATAAAAGAACTCAGGGAAGAACTAAAAAAGCTTAAGAACAAGTAAGCTGCCTGTCCGGCAGCTTACAAGAAAAACATAGCCCCGCTGATAACTGTCCCAACTGAAATACCCACCGCCATTTACCTCTTCCACGCTTAAAATAAGCCACAATATTCTTATTTCAAAAAAATCGAGAAAAAATTTGTCATGACAATGTTTATGGTGTAAACTACAATAAAAAATCGAGTGTATATAACTATTATATTATAATGAGAAGACAACTATGAATAATAGAAATACTATTGTGGTTTATATCGGTGTCCTGTTAATTGCCCTGGCAGGTGTCGTAATTTATTCACCTATTGCTTCTGCCGTGCTGCCTCCAAATATACAATCAATGGCTGATCAAGCCTCAAGGGAAGTAGACACTTCATTACGGGAGGAAGCCGAAAAGAAGCTGAGCGGCCCCCAGCAGGAGCCTACCCCTATCAAAAAAGAGGAACCAGAGGAAGAAGTCCCTGAAGGCCCCAGTTTTTTTGTCAAAGATATAAAAATTACAGGCGTTAAAAGCGTCTCTCCGGACATCTTCGACACTATAATCGAAAGATATGAGAATAAAGATGTTTCCCTGGAACAGCTCAATGTTCTGGCTAAACAAATAGAAAGAGAATATCTTAGAAAAGGCGTAATAGCGGCCTGCTTCCTCCCTCCTCAGGACATTGAAGAAGGTATTGTCACTTTACGGGTTGTGGAAGCTCAAATGGGAAAACTGAAGATCGAAGGCGGTAGGTTCTTTCTGAATGAAAGAATAAAGTATTACTGGAACATACGTCCGGGCGAGGTCCTGCGTTATGACAAGATGAGCAAAAGCCTGCAATTCATGAACAAGAATCCTGACAGGGATGTTTCTGCTACGCTTCATGCCGGTGAAAAACCGGGGACCACTGATGTTCTTCTTGTCGCAAAAACGCAGTTCCCCGTACATGTGTTCTATACCTATGACCACGAAGGCAATGTCTCCACAGGCCGGATACGTCAGGGGATGGGGATAAGAAGCAATAACGTCCTGGGACTGGACGACACGCTGCTTACCGGTTATACCTGGGGCAGAAGTTTCAGCGGTTTCTACATTTATCACACCCTGCCGGTAACAAATTTTGGTACCAGCGTAATGTACGGGTATTCCGACTCAAGATCTGTCCCAAAAAAAGAATTCACCATATTCGGCATTGGTTCCCGCTCCCAGAACACCAGCTTCTACGTTCATCAGGATATCTATAATAAAAAGGCTGAATATGCCGGAGAAATTGCTTTCGGGTTCGACGCCAACGATAAGGTCACAACTACAAATGAAGGAACCATAACCCGCAACAGGTTCCGCATCATACGGGTTAAGGGCACTTATGTTATGCGCAGGCCCGGAAGTATACTTTATTTTAATCCGAAAATTTCTCAAGGGATCAATGGATTCGGCTCCCGCAGAAAACGGGATCGTCAACCCGACCAGGCCACACAGATCTCCTCTTTTAGAAACACTTTCACTAAAGCCAACCTGGCCCTCTCTTACACGCAGATACTTCCGTTCGATATACGCGGGCATCTGAGGATGAACAGCCAGTTCGCCTCGGAACACCTGGCCTCTCAGGAACAGTTCGCGCTTGGCGGAATAGATTCTGTAAGGGGATACCCCTCACAGGATTACATGGCGGATAACGCCTTTTCTACAAGCGTGGAATTAAGGATCCCGCCTTATATTGTGCCGAAGGACTGGCGCCTCCCCTACGCTCCTGAGACAATACGGGACAGTGTAACAGGGATCGTATTCTTCGACCAGGCCTGGGGCGGGAAACGCGGCGCTCTTGCAGACGGTGAACGCCGGCAGTGGAACCTGGCCAGCGTCGGTACGGGTCTGAGAATAAGGGCCTTCAACCAAATGCTCCTGCGTCTGGAATGGGGCTTTATTATAGGCAATCACTCTATGACCGAGAGGGCCGATTCGCGTTTTCACATCTCTCTTAACCTGGAAGACAAGATACCGGAAGAAATAGAAAGAATACTGAGGGAGATCCATGAAAACAATCTCAGGAAGACCGCCTTGAGGCTGGTAGATAATGAGATGAAGCGGCCGGACAGCCCCGTGCGAAAGAAAATTTATTCCTATCTGGATAAGGCAAGAAAAGCCGATGCGGAGGGCGATCTGAAAGCGGCCAAGATCTATTATACAAAGATCAAAAATATCGCTAATTCCCTGTATAAGCAATCCGAGGAGTACATAAGCCGGTGCATCAAGCAACAGGAAAAACTGGAAGCTTCAAATAAGCTTGCCATGGAAAATTATAAAGCGGGAGATATTGACCGTGCAAGAAGTATATGGGAAAAGGTCGTCAAGGATGCTCAGATAAAACCTCTTGTACTCGAAATGTAATATCAGGGCCGGGGCAAACGGATACAGCAACCACAATGTAGGAACTTTTTAAGGAGTCAGCCTACTGTAAGATTTCAGAGGAATCTTATAGCGGGCTGACAGAATATCGTCGGGAGGGACAATGCATAGATACAGGCGCTTTTTCGTGTTTTTTATAATGATCACGCTTATTACTCCCCCTTCATACGCGCAGGAAGCATCCGGCAAAAAAGAGGAGTTCGAAGTAAGCAATAAAAGCGTGGAAAAGGATTTTCCCTCCTATACGCAAAGTCTCAAACAGCTGATCAAAGAGGCGGAAAAGAACATAAAAAAAGTCAATGTCGAGCTGGAAGGAAGAAAGCGTGAAGAAGAAGCTCGAGAGCTCCACGAAGAAGGAAACCGCCTGTACAAAGAAGGTAATTTTGCCGAAGCAAAAAGCAAGTGGCAGAAGGCTCTCTCTATCGCGCAGGATCCTGATATGAAAGATTATATACGTCTCTCTGAAAGAAGAGCCGCCGAAGCCGAGAAACGCAAAAAGAAAGAGCGGAAGGAACAAAAGCAGCTGGAGAGGCAAAAACGCATAGAACTCCGGCAGAGGCAAGCCGAGGAAAAAAGACAGAAAAAGGAAGCCGCAAAAAGAGAACGCCGTAAGGTGAAACTGCGCCAGGAAGCTATACAGCGGGCTGAGCAAAAGTCGGCAAAAGTCGCGGCCTCACAAAAAGCCAAAGAAAAAGCAGTTCCTGAAACAAAACCCGAGACGAAGCCAGGTCCTCGGACAAAAGAAGCTCCGGAGAAAGAAAGTGCTGCAGCGCCTGGCGTCTCTAAGACCTACAAGGAAGGCGTACGCCTTTACGATGAAAAAAAATACGAAGAAGCTTACGAAAAGTTCAAAGATGTGCGCAAGCTTCAGCCGGGCTATGCGCGATCCAGCTACTATTTCCATTCGTGCGATTATATTCTCAAGACAAGAAAACCCGAAGACAAAAGCACCCCGGGAAGCACCTCCAGCATGGATATTAAAGAACATCAGAAGCTGCAAAGCACTATTGAGAAAAATCGCCTTAAAGAAGCAGCGCGCCAGAAAAAAGCCGCGAAAAAAGCACAACGCGACGCCGAAAATAAAAAACGTCTCGCCGAGAAAAAGGCCCGCCTTCAAAAGGAAAAAGAGCAGCGCGTTCTCAAGCTTGCCGAACAGAAAAAACAGAAAGCGCTGGAACGCCAGAAGCAGCTCGAAAAAAAGAAAGCTGCGGCCGCGGAAAAAAAGGCCCGCCTGAAAAAACGAAAACAGGAAAAGAAACCGCAAGCCACTCCGGAGAAAAAAGTAAGCCCTGCCGCCTCAAAAGGATCGATCGCACCACTCTATAAAGAAGGGGTTAAGCTCTACGATGACAAAAAATATGCTGAGGCCTTTGAGATCTTTAAAAAGGTCCGTGAGATGGACCCATCTTATGAACGCATAAGTTATTACTACCACTCCTCGGATTATCTTGTAAGAAATCTTGAGAAGAAATCCAAATAACACTCCTCTCACACTTATATATCCTATCTAAGCAACTGGTCCTTATGCCCTTAAATGGCTAAAACAGCTAGCTTTACACCATCCTAACAGCGGTTTCGTATCTCGACATATTCATTCTTATATCGTATAATAAATATATTCCTATTGATTAACTAAACAGAAAATACCATTCAACTAATTGAATTTTCAAAAAAGGGCAATTATGCACACTTTTTTTATTAGAATTTGCCTGCGCTGTTGTTTAGTAACTTGTTTGTTCACAAGTCTATGCAGCGCAAACCAGAGTTTCTCACAGGAACTGAGAAACATACCCTCTTCTGTCCAGTCTCCCCAGACTCTGGCAAACTGGTTTATGACAGAATTCAGTTACGTGTGGGAAATTCCGGACAGCTGGCAATCCCCTCAGGAAACTATCAACAAAAAAGCGGGTGACTGCGAAGATTTCGCTGCTCTTGCTTCAGCGTACCTGGGGTCGATCGGGATCCCTAACGACCTTATTATACTGGAATTTAAAGACCTGGATATCTCTCATGCGGTATGTGCCTGGAAAAACGAAAAAAACCGATATAATTTTATCTCAAACCAAACATTGGTCCGCACCGGCAAAAAGGACATACTGGAAGCCGTCGAAGAATATTACCCTGACTGTGAAAAAATAGTTTTTTCCGACCTGGAGAAAAAACACTCTCAATCGATAGCGATGAGATAATAGTGGGCTGACTCATGGCTTGTCGGCGTAGTTTAGCGTTTAGCGGATAGCGTATCGTCGTCCGTGAGAATGACGGAATACGAACGACTGAATACGAATGATGGATTGCGAACCCTGAGCAACTGTGAACTGTGAACTTATTCTGTGAGTTGCACCTAGTTCTGCACTTGACACTCAGCACCCAGCACTCTGCACACAGCACACAGCACTCTGCACGCAGCACTCAGCACTCAGCACTAATCACAAGTTTGATTCAAAGTTCTCACCGGCGAACCGCCCATCAAACTCACCCTCAAAAGGCTGGACCCAACCATTATTCATTCCCAACTGATGCATTTTTGTTATGACTGAAGAGTATTCTTCACGGTTTATTCTGCGGGAAAGCTCAGCATGTTTTTTTGCCATATAAGCCGGGTAATACTGACTCATCACACTGAGGTATGTCTCTTTTCCTGCTTCTCTCGAGATAAACCCTAAGGTATCCTCAGTCCCCGATATGCCTCCGGGAAGAATGAGAAGCCTTATCATAAGCCCCCGAGACGCCACCCCATCACACATCTTTAAGCTGCCTGCCTGTTTGTGCATCTCTTTTACGATCCTTCGATTGTTGCCTACATACCCCGGAGCGCTGGAATAACGTTCAGCGAAAATATCAGAAGAATACCGCATATCCGGCAAATACACCTCAACCACCCCATCAAGGGCCCTTATTGCGTCCATAGAGTCATACCCGCCGGTATTGTAAACAACAGGTATGCTGAGAGAATGTGAATAGGCATGCTTCAGCGCCCGGGCTATGACGGGCATGAAATGTGTGGGTGTGACCAGATTTATATTGTGGCATCTCATCTCTTGAAGTTCCAGCATGATATCGCCAAGTTCTTCACAGGAGACTTCCTTGCCTTCAGAGGTCTGGCTGAACTGATAGTTCTGACAATATTTGCAGCTCATACTGCAGCGTGAGAAGAAAATGGTCCCTGACCCACGCGCGCCCGAAACAGGCGGCTCTTCACCGTGATGCGGGGAATAGCTGTAAACGATCGCTTTATCGCCCGCTTCACAAAAGCCCTTAACGCCTTTGGAACGATCTACCCCGCAGTTTCTCACGCAAAGATCACAGGATTCAAATGACTTCTCAAGAGATGGTAATACCTTTTCAATTATCCGGATCTTTTTTTTGATATCTATTGGTTTGGAC
>JABMSC010000134.1 GCA_013204685.1 Candidatus Omnitrophota bacterium
ATCATCACGGAATTGAGGCCGACTAATAATACGGTTTCCGAGGATATATCACCTTTCCCTTCCCTCTCCCCAAATTTGCCCTGCCATGTTTCTTTGGAGATCGAATTGTCCTATCGTTCACTATTAGCCCATAATCACCACGATTTTGAACATTTATAACGCGTAAATAGCTTTTTTCCTGATTCCCTTGAGAGCTACCGCTCCATGGAGTATTATTTTCCGAATATTATGAGCAATCCCGAGAAGATTATATTCCGTGTTTACTTTCTTGAGACCCCTCAAATAGAATTGAAGAAAACCACGATTTTTCTGCATATCGCCATGGACCGTTTCAACCGTTGCCATACGCCTCTGATAAATCTTCTTACCTTCTTTACTATCCAACTTCGCTCTCATTTCTTTTATCAAACGATCTTCTGGATAGATGCTTATCGTTCGATAATATGTTTTTCTGGGTTTACCTTTTTTCTTGGTTTTCTTAATACACTTTTCCCGGG
Source organism: Candidatus Omnitrophota bacterium (assembly GCA_013204685.1). Lineage (GTDB taxonomy): Bacteria > Omnitrophota > Gorgyraeia > Tantalellales > Tantalellaceae > JABMSC01. Next base: position 498 of record JABMSC010000134.1, read on the forward strand.
CTTTGCAGTTCTCACAACCATCTTTCCGATAAAGTCTAAATTGATGGTTTTTACGATCTCTGCTTATTCGAACAAATATCAGTTCTTCGCCCTCTGGACAAAAATAGACATCTCTTTCTTCATCATAAGCGAAATTCCATTTGCTATATTTATTTGTCTTGCACGAATACATTGTTCTATCGGGCATATAGTATTCAGTATCTTTATCAGCTGCAATTTCTTCGTACTTCTTCTTATCACTGTACCCGCAGTCAATGAGAGTGTTCTTATGAGCTTGGCCAGTGTTCTTCTTACTCATTTCCTTCATCGGTATTAATTCATCTTTATCGCTACTTTCATTAATGACATTCACAGCAGTTAAAACGCCACATTTATCATCTACAGCGTTCTGAGTATTATAGTCCGGGTTCTTCACTCCCCGCTTATCAGTCATCACTCGACTTTCTGGATCAGTGAGATTATACCTCTTTTTTTTGTCATCTTCCCCACCGGCTCTTTTCAGTATTTCTGCTGCCTCTATAAGCTTCTCTTTCCTTCGATCAAATTTCCTCTTCTTTCTAGCAATTTTCTCAGCGTCTTCATAAGATTCGATCTTTTTCTTGAGCAACTTCTTCAGGAGCTTTTCGATCTTTTGCTTTTCCTTCCGTATGCCATCCAGATTTTTGTTTTGGAAAACATTGGCATTGGCTTTTATCTTCTGGCCATCAATGGATAGGTTCTCAAAACCGATCAGATCCAGCTCATTACAAAGCATGACGACCTGAGAAAAGATATCCGCAATCTCCTCTCTAAATTTTACTCGGAACAAATTTATCGTTCGAAAATCTGGGAAATCATCATTGGACAAATATCTCAATCCAAGATCTGTTTCGAAGTTGCTGGAAAGGGGACGTCCACCGAAGTATCCTTTATAATATCCATATATCAAGACTTTTAACATCGCTTTTGGATGATAAGCTGGATTGCCGACTTCGACATATATGGCTTCAAATTTCCCAATATCCAAAAGTTCGATAATATCGTTCAAAACAGCTGGGACCGAGTCTTCTCCAAGGATTTCTCTATAATTCAGTAGAATGAACTTCCTTTGAGATTGATTGTAGTGTCGGAATTTCATGATGAAAAGTATAGCTGGTATAGTACATAATTTTTATGAACCTATTGTCTTTTCAGAGTAATTCTGATAGATAGAATCATGGAATTGATTGGGAAAAGAGAGACCCTAAAGGTTTTTTTGAGATTGTTGGTCGGCCTCAATTATACTTGTACTTAATCTCACCCGCTGCGATTGCATCATTCTCCTTTAGTTTATATATTTGCACCTTATCATAGGATTTCAATCCGTAGATTTGATCCTTCATTTTCGTAATTCCGAATGTTGGAATATTTTTATAGAAAATTTCAGATATGAGGGGTTCAATAAAAATAATTCCCCGCCGACCCATGCGAATATGCCGCCAAACATCAGCCCATTTATTTGGAGTTTCGTTATTTAATATAAGGGCGATTGCATTCGCATCAAAGAGACATTTCTTTATCGTCACTCCTCGAGAGGGCATACCTTTCTTAACTTGACCTTCCCGTCCTCATTTTCCGCCACTTCGAGGCAGCCATCTTCATCTTTGGAAATTATCAGAACTTCTCCTGGTGCAAGTCTTTCATAAATCCGTTCTTTCTTTTTTCCATCACTCAATTTCTCACCTTCGGATATTGTCAATGGTGCGAAGTTCGACAAAAAGTCTAGCTTCGCAACTTGACAATGTTCGCGGAATCGCAGACCGGAGGGACCGATTACGCAGAATTATTCTATTAAGATAATAGAGATTTCAATATATTTATTATTTCCGGGAAAATTATTGCTTCTCACATCACAGGCACCCGGGGACAGCCAGCCCAAGATAGAACCAAGATACAGTTTTGATTTCTTCTACAACCTACTTATCTCGTTCAAAACTTCTTGCCGCATTTCGTGCAGAACTTGGCGTCCGGCTTCAACGTATTACCGCATTTGTTGCAGAAGGTCCTTTTCGGTTTTTGCGGCTTTTTCTCTGCAGCGCCCATCTTCGTTCCGCATTTGTTGCAGAACAGTGCTCCCGGTCTCAGCTTCTTCTTACATTTGGGGCAGGCTAGGGCCTTCTCCTTCTTCTTTCCCGCAACCGGGGTCCCGCATTTAGTGCAGAAGGTGGCATCCGGCTTCAGGGGTTTCTTGCATTTCGCACACCGCTTCTTTGGAGCCGTTATGGTCTCCTTCGCCACTTCCACCTTTTCCTCAACCTTCTCCTCCGGCTTCTTCTTTCTCTTTATTGCGGCCATGCTCTTTGATTTTTTGTCGAAGTATTCCAGTATGTTATCGGGGATCGTCTCTTTCAGGACCTCCGCCTCCAGTGTCTCGTGCTCGGTCACCAGCCAACGGACGTTCATTTGCTGAGCACTGTCGAAAACATCGGGGCATACCAGTATGAACTCGCCTGCCTTCAGCGTGGGCAGTCGGTTCAGAATGCTCTCCGCCTCGCCCGAGGATATGGATTTCAGCATTCCGGCAACCTTCTTCAGGTCCTGCGGCGTCATCATCCTCCCGAGAGCCCAGGTATTGGCCTGGGCCATGGCCTTGTAGTCCACATCCGCCGCGTTCTGGGTGCACATCATGCAGGAAACGCCGTATTTTCTGGCCTGTTTGAACAGTAGTTTCAGTATACCCTTGGCAGGCGGATTGAAGGGATGTGGGGGCAGGTATGGGGCAACCTCGTCTATGTAGAACAACGCCTGTACCTCTTTGGACGGGTGCATGAGCATCCAGCTGTACAGCTCATTGCCCACCACTGCTATGAAGAACTGCTTGTGCGCCTCCGACGAAAGAGTATTCAGATAGATGATGTTGACCGGGGTCTTTCCTTCTTCCACGGGGGTCAGGAGTTCGTTCATGTCCAGAGGGAATCCGAAGCTGAACAGAAGTTTCTCTATCCCCATTGTAAGGTGCCTCAGCTTTCGCGCTAACTTCTCCCGTTCCTTCGACTTTATGATGTCCGAGGAATCATCAATATCCATGGTCTCCGGTTTATCCACGATATTGGCGAGGGTGCGGAAGTTCTCCACCTCGAACTCGCTCTCCCATGCAATTTCAAGGACGTGGTACAGGTAGGCCGCTGCCGCCTTCCCGGAATCCGAATCCGTCTTGTAGCCCAGGAGCGATGCTATGGAGTTGGATATTGTGTCCAGGGCCTTTATTGCATCCTCGGGCGAAAAATCCGCGGGAAGTGTCTTCAGGGGATTGATGCACAGTGGAATCCCTCTCGATGATGCCGGCGTGAATATCCTCACTTCGGCCTTTTCCCTGTATTCCTCCAGTATCTCCAGAGGAATGTTGTGCTTTTCGCATTCCTCCTCGCTTGATATAAGTATCAGGGAGGCCAGGTCGCCCTGTGGATCCATGATTATGGAGGGAATGCCGTTTCTCGTGGCCTCTTCCAGTATACATTTTCCGAATACGGTCTTTCCGGAGCCGGAAGCTCCAAGGGCAACTAAATGTTTCTTCAATGTCTCAATGGGAAGCTGGACACTTCTTTTGCCAACCCTTCCCAGATATATCTTACCCGGTTCGGGTCCTTCGATCTCCACTTCTCCGTCATCCTCGTCCTC
>JABMSC010000135.1 GCA_013204685.1 Candidatus Omnitrophota bacterium
CCCGGCAGTTATAGCGGCGCTATTATTTGAAGACAGGATCGAGAAGCTCTTCACTGAACCCGCACAAGTAGCGTACTTTTTTCTGGCTACGGGACTTGTTTTGCTTGTGGGACAGTTCTTTTTATGGAAGAAGAAAGGCGCCGGCAAGGGACCCGCAATTTCAAGCTCGTTTTCCGTCGGAGTTGCCCAGGCTTTTGCGCTTTTGCCGGGGATCTCGCGCAGCGGCACTACGATATCCGCAGGGCTGGCAAGCGGCATGAAAGCGGAAGAAGCATTCAGGTTTTCGTTTCTTTTGTCAGTACCCGCTATCTTGGGCGCGCTTCTCTATAAGTCCCTGAAAATGGATGCGGGTACGGTCGTCTCGGAAAAGGTTCTTGAATATGGAATAGGCATGTTTGCGGCATTTATTGTCGGCTTATTAAGCCTGCGCATTTTATGGTGGGTCATTAAAAGCAGGAAGCTTTACATTTTCGCGATATATTGTCTCTTGCTTGGCACAGCGGGTATTGTTTTTTGGAAATAATTTTTTTTTGTAACAGAAGGTTACGACTAGCAGGATAAAATATGGATCAGGTACGAAAAAACGAGATCATAGCTGTTGTTCTTTTCGCGATAAGTCTTTTCCTGTTTTTAAGTATTTTTTCGTTCAGCAAACAGGACCTTTCTTTCTACACAAGCGCGCCTAATACGATCCCTCAGAATGTGATAGGCATAACAGGGGCATATGTGGGCGGAATATTGCTGTTTTTCCTTGGAAATGCCGCATATGTTTTTCCGATACTGGTATTACTCTGGGGAGTCTCACGCCTTCTTCAGATGGAACCGCGGAAGATAACTTTCAAGCTTTTCGGAACAACGGTTCTCGTCACAGCCGTGAGCGCGAGCCTGAGCATGCTTGCCGAGGCAGTCCCGACTCTGGCGTATAACAATGGCGGATTAATAGGCACCATTGTGGCGAATTTTCTATTGGAGTATCTGGGAAGTGTCGGTTCCACTGTGTTTGTCTCTGCCATGATAATCCTTTCCATGCTGATAGCAACGGAATTCCTCATTCTGCCGATACTTCTGGCGGTTTTTAGATTTTTCAAGGGAGCGCCTTCACGCCTGAGCGGCATAATGCCCGGAAGGGCATCGGTGGCTGAGAAAATTACCGGTAGGAGCAAACTCGCGGAGGCCAAGGAAGAGATCGCAAAAAAACTCGAGAACATGAGAAAGCAAGTCGAGAAGACGCGGGAAACTGCGCTTGCCAAGAAAAAGGCCGCAAAACCTAAAGCGGGACCGGAAGTTTCAGAAGCCGCGCCTGAGCTGAAAATAGTCGCCCCAAAAAAACCGCAAAAAGCAGCGCCACAGCCCGTGCGGGTGGCTCCGGTTTCAGATAGTTCCACCGGCGAAAAACTGGAGTACAAGCTGCCTTCACTGGACCTGTTGAAAAAACCATCTCAAGGGAATGCAAAAGAAAGGGAAGAAGATCTTAAAAGAAGAGCGACCCTGTTGGAAAACACCCTGCTTGAATTCGGGGTCGAAGCCAAGGTTGTTAAGATAAGCAGGGGTCCTGTTATTACCATGTTCGAGCTTGAACCGGCTATCGGGACAAAGGTAAACAGGATAACTTCATTGGGCGACAATATCTCTCTTGCGATGAAATCCGCAAATTTACGGATCATAGCGCCCCTTCCGGGGAAAGGGACTATCGGTATCGAGGTGCCTAACCTGAAAAGTGAGCTTGTCCTCTTAAGGGACATACTTGAAACGGGTGAATATGCAGAAGAAGCATCGCCGCTAAAATTTGCACTTGGTAAAGATGTTGCGGGCGCGCCCATGGTAACGGATCTGGCGAAGATGCCGCATCTACTAGTAGCCGGGGCAACAGGTTCGGGAAAGACGATTTGTCTTAACGGTATCATAACGAGTTTCTTGTTTAATTCAAGCCCGGACGAGATCAAGTTCCTTATGATAGACCCAAAAAGGGTTGAGCTTATGATGTTTGAAGGGATACCGCATCTGGTCTCACCCATTGTTACAAATCCCAAAAAAGCGGCGGTTGCTTTAAAATGGATAGTGTCTGAGATGGAAAGGCGGTATGAAATATTTGCTCAGAAAGGTGTGAGAAACATCTCCGCCTATAAAAGCAGGACAGAAGAAGATGAGAACCTGCCGTATATAGTCGTTATAGTGGACGAACTTGCCGATCTTATGCTGGTAGGGCAGCAGGAAGTTGAAGAGTCTATCATGCGGATAGCCCAGCTTTCGAGAGCGGCGGGAATACATATGATACTGGCAACCCAGAGGCCGTCAGTTAATGTTGTGACAGGTGTTATTAAGGCGAATTTCCCGGCAAGAATATCCTTTAAGGTGGCGTCGAAGGTTGATTCGAGGAC
>JABMSC010000136.1 GCA_013204685.1 Candidatus Omnitrophota bacterium
TCGTAAAGCACCTTTCCTTCCAGGCCCTTTTTACTGCGCAGTTCCACCGCTTCCGTTACCATATCCGGAGACATGTTATCCAGCATGATAACATCCGGGCTTTCTTCGAGGGCGCACGCGCATTCTTTCAATGTCTCGACTTCTATTTCTATACGAATATTCTTCTGAACAGACTCCCTCGACTTCTTTATTATCTCTCTTACTATCGATTCAGTATTTGAGGTCTTCTTCTGCATGGCAAAGGCCCTTATATGATTGTCTTTTATGAGAACCATGTCCCAGAGACCCTTCCTGTGATTGTGTCCCCCTCCTGTTTTCACGGCATACTTCTGGAAGTATCTGTTCAGCGGTATGGTCTTGCGGGTATCATAAAGTTTAACGCCTGTTCCCTCGAGCAAGTCCACTACCTTACGCGTCTCTGTCGCGATCCCGCTTAACATGCCTAAATAATTAAGCGCGGTTCTTTCGGCCCTCAGGATAGAATGGGCCTCCCCCTCTATGAAAGCTATTTCCTGATCGGGCTTTATTCTTTCCCCGTCTCTGACCATAGGGCGGAATTTAAGATTATGATCCGCAGCAGCAAAAACTCTTTCGGTAATATCTATCCCGCAGACAATTCCCTTCCCTCGCGCAAGTATTACTGAATCCACCCTCAAGAATCTATCCAGGGTAGATCCAGTAGTAATATCCCCCGTCCAGATGTCCTCTTTGAGCGCAAACCTTAATATCTGATCTACTCGTTTTTTTTCCAGGTCCATGGAGCTCCTGTTATAGTCGTGGGGTCGCTTTGTTCAGGGTTCGTGTATCGTGGTTCGGTTATCGTGATTCGGTTATCGATCCACGATCCCCGAAAACCGATCCCCGATTAACGCTTACCCCTTACCCCTTAAACCTTACCCCTTATTTCAGTCCCTTCAATCTCTCGATCTCTCTATCTGTAAGCTTCCTGTATTCGCCTTCTCTCAAGCCTTTCAGTGTAAGGCCCGCATATTTTACGCGTTTCAGTTTAACAACCTTACCGCCGGCTTCCTCGAACATTCTTCTGATCTGTCTTTTTCGCCCCTCATGAAGCTTTAATTTATATACTGACGTACTTTTATCTCTTTGAACCAGTTTTATTTCGCAAGGAGAAGTTTTCCTGCCCTCTACAGCAATTCCTTTTGCGATCCTTTTCACATCCCCTTCACGGATAGCCCCTTCTACGGTCGCCGTATACTCTTTCTCTATCTCAAAGCTCGGATGCGCAAGTTTATGCGCCAATTCACCATCATTCGTTATAATGATCGCACCGGTTGTGTCCCTGTCCAGACGGCCCACGGGATAAAGCCTGGCATCTGTTTTGTTGAAAAAATCTGTAATTTTCCTGCGTTCATGTGTATCTTTCGCAGTGGAGATAACATTCTTCGGTTTATTGAGAAGAAAATAATATTTCTTTTCTTCTGCCTGAAGGGGGGCCCCGTCCACTGAAACATTATTCTTTTCCGGATCAGCCTTAAACCCTTTTTCACGTATTACCTCACCGTCGACTTTTACTCTACCCGATTCAATGATCTCGACAGCACGTCTTCTTGAGGCAATGCCGGCGTGCGCAAGTATTGTTTGTAAACGTTTTTTCATGGATAATGATCTTAGGCTGATCCGGGCGCGCGAGCGGCCCCTAAAGCTATTTCAGCGCCGCCAGGTTCTCTTTCAATGTATTTAACTGTTCCGAGAATCTTTCGCGCTTCGCCTCTTCTTTTTTAACCACATCTTCAGGCGCCTTATCAAGAAAACCCTTGTTTGAAAGTTTTTTGTCGATCCCTTTCAGGTACTTCTCGAGTTCCTCTACCTTTTTATTTATGCGGGTCTTCTCTTCCTCCACCTCAACGGTTCCCTCAAGAGGCACATATAACCTGGTCTTACCCGCTAGTGCGGCTACAGATTGATCCGGTCGTTTTACGCTTCTGCCAACTTCGGTTACGCTGCAGCGTGCCAGGCGTTCAATATACCGGGTATTATCTTTTAAAAGCTTCTCGTCCTCTTTAGAAGTAACACTTAATAGCACATTTACTTTCGAAGAGAGCTCTATATTCCAAAACGCTCTTACATTACGGACAGCAGATATTATCGCTATGAGTTTTTCCATTTCATCAGTAGAGCGTTTATCATCCAGTTTTTTGTCTACCTTCGGCCATTCTGATACCATTATATTGCCGTCCGCGCCCGGGATCTTACTCCATATTTCTTCCGTTATAAAAGGCATTATGGGATGTAAAAGACAAAGCGCCGTTTTAAGGACCTTTACCAGGACTTCCTGCGTGACTTCTTTGTTGGTAGAAAGTTTAGAGATCTCAAGATACCAGTCACAGTACTTATGCCAGATAAAGTCGTAAAGCACAGAAGCAACATCATTAAAACGGTAAGCTTCAAGGTTTTTCTCGACTTTTCTGATGGTGTCGTTTAAAGAGCTGAGTATCCATTTGTCTTCCAGGGTCAGCTTCCCGGGATATATCTTACCCTTTAACGCGCTCTCATCCAGGTTCATAAGAACATAGCGTGAGGCGTTCCAGAGTTTGTTCGCAAAATTCCTTCCAAGCTCGAACTTATCCCTGGACAGGAACACATCCTGCCCCTGGGCGGTTATGGAAATAATGCTGAATCTCAGGGCGTCGCTGCCCACTTCCTTTATAACGTCAAGAGGGTCGATGACATTCCCCAGGGATTTAGACATCTTTGTCCCCGTGGCATCACGAACTGTTCCATGGATATACACATCCTTGAACGGTATATCCTTCTGGAACTTCAGGCCCGCCATGATCATCCGGGCTACCCAGAAAAATATGATCTCGGGAGCGGTAACAAGCGCATCTGTCGGATAAAAAACATCCAGTTCTTTGGTCTCCTCCGGCCAGCCCATTGTTGAAAAAGGCCATAGCCATGAACTGAACCATGTATCAAGAACATCCGGATCCTGTTCGATTTTTCTCCCCCCGCATATCGAA
>JABMSC010000137.1 GCA_013204685.1 Candidatus Omnitrophota bacterium
AATGTTATTTTTGCGCCGAACCATCAAAGTTATCTTGATATATTTGTTCTGCTTAAATATTTGCCCGCACCATTTAAATTTATTATAATGAGAAAACTTTTCAATGTTCCTTTCATCGGGGATCACATTGCAAGGGCGGGTTTTCTTTCTTTGGACAGGAAGGACAGAAAAAAATCAATAAAAACAATTCACAAAATAATAGATCTTTTAAAAGCGGGCAGATCTTTTGTTATGTTTCCGGAAGGAAAACTGGCAAAAGATGGTAATATAGGTGAATTCGGCAGGGGGGCTTCAATTATTATCCAACACTCTAGAAAACCCGTAGTTCCCATAGCGATTGACGGCACATTTTCTGTATTGCCTAAGGCTTCCTGGCGATTGAATCCTGCAAAGGTGAAAGTGACTATAGGGAAACCAGTTTATTTTGAAAATTATTACGATGAAGTTAACAAAAGGTCTTCTATTGAATTGGGAGAAAAACTGAGAGACATCGTTACAGATCTAAAGGAATCACAGTGAAAAAGCTGATCAGGATCATACATTCAACAATATGGTGGATAGACTGGGTAGTCATAATGGTGCTGAGCCTGATCTTCGACGCTATAATCTGGCCGGGGAGTAAGGTGATGTGTCGTAAAGCCGAACTTTTCTGGGCATGGACGCTGATGAAACTGGGCGGCATAAAATTAGATATCACTGGTCAGGAAAATATCCCCTAGAACGAAACCGTTGTATATATGGCTAATCATCAAAGTGATCTGGACTGGCCTATTATTTTCAGGGCCATTCCGGGTCAGTATTTATTTGTGGCCAAACAGGAGCTTTTTAATGTGCCTGTTTTTGGAATGTATATGAAACTTCGAAGATACATCCCCATAGAGAGAACAAATATTAGAAGATCGTTAAAAACATATCAAGCAGTAATAGATCTTATAAGGGCAGGGAATTCGATCGTTATATATCCGGAAGGTACGCGTTCCTACAATGAAAAATTGCAGCAATTTAAATCTTTCAGTTTTTCTTTTCTTCGGGAAGCAAGGGTTAGGGTTGTTCCCGTAGCCATCAACGGCAGTATGAATATTCAAAAGAAGGGCAGCAAACTCATCCATCCAGGAAAGGTGAAAGTGAAGATTCTTCCTCCGGTCAGTTTTGATGGGCTTTATCCTTTGGACAATAAAGAGTTCTCTTCAGCGGCGGCGAACAGAGTAAGAGAGGCTCTCTTGATCGCCTTAGAAGGAGAGTGAGCTACTATGAATGGGAGAGAAAATTTAGCGCCCGCAGTAATACCAAAAGGACGACTCATCTTAGGTATTACTATATTTGCTATAGGACAGGCCACAACTTTGCTTATTCCTTTTGTTGCAGCCTCTGATCTTTCAACTAACATGAAGACCTTTGTTTCGACCATGTTCTTTTTTGTCACCCCCCAAATAGGGATAGTTTGGTCTATCGCTGTTCTCGGAAAAGCCGGATACGAATATCTTAAGAAGAAAGTTTTCTCCTGGCTTAAGAGACATGCTCCTCCCGAGGTGGTAAGTCCCTTACGTTATCGCATAGGCCTCATTCTATTTATAGTTCCCATCCTTTTTGGATGGTTCGCACCATATGGCGGCCATCGTATTCCGGGCTATGAGGTAAATCGTGTGGCGTTCGGCGCAGTAGGGGACATGATGTTTATTTTTAGTTTCTTTGTGCTGGGTGGTGAATTCTGGGATAAGATCCGGGCTCTTTTTGTGCGTAGAGCTAAGGTGCAGTTTGAGTAGTGCACTGGTATACACCCCTTGAGTCTACCATAGTTTGTAAATTCTTGAATTGTCCGGCATAGAGTGATAAAATATCTTCACATAATTGCACGTCTATATATAGCGCGGAGAGGTGGCTGAGTTGGCTGAAGGCAACGGTTTGCTAAACCGTCGTAGGTTAACCCCTACCGAGGGTTCGAATCCCTCCCTCTCCGCCATTTATCCCCAGCCTCATACATCACAAGTAATAAAAACAGCATCAATTTAGTCCCCAGATAGTCTCCGAGAGTTATGGTTAACAAATTAAGGTAATGGGAGTATAATAATCTGTAGATAAAAACATAACCAACAAGTGAGGTTGATATGAAAAAAAATATAGTAATTTTACTTATCATTGCTTTATCTCTCACAGCTGCAAGCTGCTCCGTTAACCCCAAAGAACAATACCAATTTAGTGATTTCAAGTGGGGTATGAGTTTTGATGAGGCAAAGGAACTACTAAAGAACAAAGATATCAAGCTCACAGCCACTACAGGTAATACAACTGAGGGCTATGTTCTTAAATATGAGACAAAACTGCTTACTGAAATTGTTGAGGTTAGTCTTTTTTTTACGCCAAAAACTCAAGCGCTGTATGCGGTATTGCTATCCCCAAAACACTTTGTTGCCGCAGAAGTGTTTCTACCTTACTATATGGGTAAATATGGGGATGATTATATTGAACAAGAAGTTAAAGGTAAGGGTAACGATATGAGGAATTTTCTCCTCAAAATGCGTGGTGATGAACCCTCGAAAGTAATGAAATATACTTGGGGCAATAAGAGTGAAGGGAACTCTATCACTCTTTCAGTTATCGTGAAAACCGGTGCCTCGTCTGGGCGCAGTAGGCCCTCAGTTTCAACCATAAGCTATGAGAGTGCTAAGTATGATAGGCTATACGAAGAAGAACGACCTCCAGTTCCAAATGCCATCAATGAAGAGGAAGACACAAAAAGAGACCTTGACCGAATCTGATGAACAATAAACAAGTGAGGTTGATATGAAAAAAAGAGAGGAATTCTTGGGACAGATTTGGGACAAAACTACTGAGAAAAACCGTTTTTCAGTAAAAATACTGAAAATAGTTTCAACCCCATAACTTTTTGTTGTATAATAATTTCGAGCGGAAAGAGAGGCCTTACAAGGCTTAGGGAGCAGGTACATGAACGAATCCTTGCCTCTCCGCCAGAAAAAAACAGAACT
>JABMSC010000011.1 GCA_013204685.1 Candidatus Omnitrophota bacterium
TATTTTGATAAGATCGAACTGAAGAGCATGAAAAGCCAGAAGGTCTTAAAAGAAAGTGTTATGGGGTTCGAGTTGGATTGCAAATTTAAGATAAAAGAAGAGAAGACTCTGTCTAAGAATAAGAAGAAAAAACAATGATAGACATCAAAACGCTCACTACAGAAAAGCTGCAAGAGTTGCTTCAGGACAAAAAGACCCTGACCTATATTGTCATGGGTGCGTTGGGGGTTTTTATTCTGGTGTACCTTTTTCTCGCGATTATACCGTCATTTTCGAAACTGGTTAAAACAGGAAGAGAAATAGGCGGTATTAAGAACAATATCAACATGGTTCAGGATCGTGTTGAAAGGTTTGATATCCTCGAGAAACAACTTGAGGCATTAAATGAAGAGTTTACGGGTTATTCGAAAGGACTTCCCGGGAAAAAAGAGATCCCGCAGTTTCTGGAGGATCTATCCGTGATGGCGCAAGTCTCGGGTGTTGAAATACTGGGGATAACACCTTCGTCCCTGGCCCCCACAGAAGCCGACGGGGAGAAAAAGAAATATTATCAGCAGATGAATATCGTTATAACCGCAAAAAGCGGATACCACCAGCTGGGACATTTTATAAGCAATCTTGAAGGGGGAGAAAGATTTGTTAATATCGAGGCATTGAAGATAAAAGAAGATAAAAAGGCTCCGAGAGAACACAACGTTAAGATAGTTTTGAGAACATATGTAGCAGTTGAAAATGAGAAGAATGAAAAGAAATAGAAAATACATATACATATTCATACTATTGGGATCTGCCCTGGTTTTTATCCTGTTAGTCAGAGGAACGGAAGCGGCTTATAGCTATAACTCTTACGGCAGGAGGGATCCCTTTGTTCCTCTTGTTGGTGTTGTGAGGGGTGGAACCGCCGGAGGAGCATTAAGCATATTTTCCATAGACGATGCCGTTCTGCAGGGCATAGTAACAAACCTGGATGGCTCCCTGAGTGCGATCATAAACGGCGAGATCATGAAAGAAGGGCAGATGCTGGGAAGATTGAAGGTTGAATCTGTCGGAAACAATGTCGTAAAAATTAAAATAAATGAAGAGAATTTCGAAATTAAACTTTATGAAGAATAAGGAGGATTGATGAGTAGAAGAAAAATAAATAGGACCTTTAAACTTATTGCTGTGATTCTGGCAGTTCTTTACGCGCAGTCACTGGTTACGATCGACGCGTATGGACAGGTGCAGGGCGCGTCTGTAAGCTCTCCCGGAACTCTTGTTTCCGGAGAGAATATTGCGCAGCCCCTGCCGAAGCCGGGGAACGTGACGGTCAATTTTAAGGACGTTGATGTTAAGACGGTGCTGCATTATCTCTCGGAGATCAGCGGCGTGGATATAATCCCGTCTCCGGGGGTAGAGGGAACCGTGACGATGCGCCTCAGGGACAAACCCTGGCAGGTCGCGCTTGATATTGTGGCAAGGAACTACGGCTATGCTTATTCCAGTGATGACGAGCAGGGGATAATAAGGGTGATGCCCAAGGGCCAGCTTAATACGGAAGAGCCCATCACAGAGGTAATTCCCTTAAACCACATAATACGTGAAATAGAACTCTTAAAGCAAGATACAGGGGATGATGTCGTCGCGGAAGCAAAACAGGAAAGCATACTGCAGCTGATAGCGGCCGTTAATTCTATTCTCGATACGCGCAAAGGGGAAAAGGCCACGTTTATCACCAGCGCGAACGCTTTAATCGTAACGGCTATTCCGGCCCGCATAAGCGACATAAAGAACATGATAACCAAGATAGATAAGAAGACCCCGCAGATCATGCTCGACGCCAAGATCATAGAGATAGGCCTTACCAAAGACGAGAGGTTCGGCGTAGACTGGAACGCTGTAGTTTCAGCGGCGGGAGCCGTAAGGCCGACAACATTCCCGTTTACGAATCAGGGCGTTCTTCCTTTCCTTTCTTCCGGGCAGAGGAAATATTATCCCTCGACGGGCGCGGGGACGCTTAATTCGGATTTCCCGCCTATAAATGCTTCTACGTTGGACCCGTTTGTGGGCATACTCACGACTTCCAATCCGCTTTTTCAGTACGGGACACTTAACTTCAGCGAATTTACGGCGACTTTGAGTCTTCTTCAGAACAGGGGCGATACAGAAGTCTTATCAAGTCCGAGGATCACCACCTTGAACAATCAGAGGGCGACAATAAAAGTCGTCGAGAAGATAATGCTTCAGAAAACAGCAGAAACCACACAGACCGTTGGTGTTATTACGGTAGAATTTGAAGATATTGACGAGGCCAGGGAAGTCGGTGTTAAGCTTACGGTAATTCCCCATGTGAACGAAGAGGGCGAGATATCAGTGAACCTGCTGCCGGAAGTATCAACCAGAGGCGGTACGGACAATACAGGCTTTGATGAACTGACAGTTGGCGCTGCGGGTGCCCAGACAGCGATAGCCCTCACCTTCAACTCTCGCGAAGCCAACACTATTGTAAGGGTCAAAGATGGAGAAACTATTTTTATCGGCGGACTTATCAGAAAAAATGTGGCCAAGACGGATAATAAATTGCCGATACTTGGAGACCTTTTTGGCGGGATACCGCTTATAGGCAGCTTATTTAAATATGAGGCCGAAAATGTCTCAAGAACCGAAGTAGTGTTTTTTTGTGACGGTTCATCTTATAAAAGACCCCATGGATTCCATTGTTAATTCACAGTCAACTGATGCATATCA
>JABMSC010000138.1 GCA_013204685.1 Candidatus Omnitrophota bacterium
ACTTGAGGGTGAGGTGGATCGGTGGCTTGGGGAGAGCGAGAGACTTCAGGAGGAGTATGGCAAGGCGGAGAGGGAACGGAATGATCTGCAACTTGAATTGAAGTCGCTGAAAGTTTTGCAAGAAACCAGAGGAAACGGTGTCTTCCGGTTTTTGGGAAAGCTTGGTTTCAAACATGTAAGGGAAATAAATGGGCCTGGAGTGGATTGTTCGAGAAGCGTCCTGCGGTCAAAAGTGAAAGGCAAACCCCTCGTATCTTTTAAGAAGGGAATCGATTCTTTCAATGAGTCCCAATTAAATAAGGAGAACTTAGACAGTATTCGAGCTTTTAACCACAATATGGTAGATCAGCTTAATGATATTCTTCCTTTGACAGGATGCTTGTTGTTGGATATTGGCGCTTCACCGCATGGCTATGCTATGGAAAGGGCCTTAGAACAGAACGTTAATTTGTACATCGGCATCGGTCTTGACATAGCAATGCAAGAATACGTTTTGGGGAAAAGAGATAATGTGGGAATGCTCCTCAACATGGATGCAACGTCTTTGAAATTCCCCGATGCGATTTTTGACGTTGTTTTTTCCATCAGCGTTTTTGAACACGTATCGGATGTTTCGTCTGTTTTAGCTGAGATGTATCGTGTATTGAAACCTGGTGGGTGTGCATTAATTTCATTCGAGCCTGTTTGGAATTGTTCTTATGGACACCACTTGCACCATTTCCCCTCATGCTCTGGATTAATACCACCTTGGGCCCATCTGACATGGGCACCTGAGAAGATGCGAGAGCACTTATTCGATAGGTGGCCTAAAGATGCACCCTTGAGCGTGGAAGAGGCGGTGGCGTGGATATACTTCGGCAATTCGATTAACCGGGTGAATATCCGGGAATTTGAAGAATTGATCGACAAATCTCCCCTGAAAGTATCCTGGAAAGTCGATCTGCGAGAGGATAAGAAGAGCTTTGACCCTTTAACCATTGAGCAGACTTCCGTTGAGACAGGACTAACAGCAGATGAACTTACTACGAAGGGTTTGTCGTTGCTAATGAGCAAGGGTTCTATGAAATGAAATCAGATAGCTTCAAAATTCTTATTCTTAACGGAGATTTGCCTGTCTTTCCCGGGTGGGGAGGAATAGAATTCCTGCACACTACAGCCCTTGCCCGAATGGCCAAAAAGCTAGGTTTAGTCTCGCTGGTGCATACAAGGGAACAAAGCGGGAAAAAGCAACTTTTGGCCGACGCAGGCGTATCTTTATACCTGTGGGAGAACCCACACCTGGATCAAACCTCTCAGGTCAACGGCAGCAGACCAACTGTGTTTCGACGAACCGCAAAAGCCCTATATAATATTGCGCGTGCCTGGCCCCCAAGGCCGCATGATACCTTGATTCAAGACTTTCAGTTTTGCACCCTCGCTGGTCCAATACTTCAAGCGCTAAACGAAGTGACCTGGGATGCTCTGGTTGTTGTGCAGAGCAATTGTGCCTACTGGATGGATCAATTGCCCTCCTTTCCAGTGAGGGTATTGGTGATGCATGATGTGCGGGCTTTAGTCCATAAACGCCGTGCGCAGGTAGCGAATTCATTCATTGAGAGAGTAGCCTCTCTGCTTCAGGCGCAACTTTACCGACGATTTGAACATGCCTACTCGCGCAAATACGATTTGATTATAACCGTGTCTTCAACCGATGAGGCGTGGGTTCGAAAATACTACCAACCGCAACGCGTGGTGACTATTCCAATCCCTATTGACACCACTTACTTTACCCCAATGCCTGATGAACCTGTAGCCAAATCCCGAATTCTGTTTACCGGAATGATGAATCATCCTCCTAATGTGGATGCTGCTTGTTTTTTTGCCAGGGATGTTTTTCCTCAAATACAGGCATCCATTCCCGAAGCTCAATTCTGGATTGTTGGAAGAGATCCTACATCCGAGGTCAAGGACCTCGCTACACTCCCCGGTGTAGTGGTTACAGGGCTTGTGCCCGACATTAGACCCTATAAAGCTCGAACACAGGTTGAGGTAGTGCCTTTGAGATTTGGAGCTGGGATGCGCCAAAAAATTTTAGAGGCATGGTCAATGGAAAAATGCGTGGTTTCCACAGAGATTGGTGCGGAGGGCTTAGATTATCAGGATGGGGTTAACATCCTGATCGCCAATGATGCGAAAACCATGGCTGACAACGTGATCAAGGCCCTCAAAAACCCGACTTTGTCGGAACGTATCGGCAGGCATGGACACGATTTGGTCGTCAATCAGCATCGTCCGAGTGAGCTTTCAAGAAAATACCATGAAGCGATTGTTTCTGTAGTAAAGGAAAAGGCTGGCCATATCCATACGCTAATTGATTTGCGTTGGATGGTGCCAGGCGTAGCCGGGGGAATAGAAAATATGTCCCGTTCATTTATTAATGAGCTATTTGAACAGGATTCGTTTAATCATTACAGTTTGTTAGTTCCATCTTTGACAAAGTATGATTTTGACTTGCGGAGGAATCCTAATATCAACGTTATTGTTGCTGACGGACCGGGGTATTACGGCAAATTTTTGTGGTGGCGTGGCAAGCAACTGATACATAAGGGCCTCAAATTGAATTATTGGCGCTCTCCTGAAGTTGAAATGCTGCGGCGCGGAAGGGATTTGAACGCAGATTGTGTCCTTTCTTTGTCAGGCTACATCTATCCGGATATGCTGAGTATGCGGAACGTAGTTGTCGTTCCAGATCTGCAGCATGAATACCATCCCGAGTTTTTTTCCGCAGATGTGTTGGAGGAACGTACACGGATTTTCAGCCACTCAATTACTCAAGCAGATCATCTTATAGCTATTTCTGAATATACGCGCCAAACGATCATCGAGCGGTTCAAGATTGATCCTGACCGGATCAAAACGATCCATTTAGCAGCAGATCCGATTTTCTATAAGGAGAACAGGACTTCTGGGAACAAAGAACTGATTTTAAAGAAATATAACCTACCTGATAAAGGATACCTGTTTTTCCCGAGTAACACCTGGCCGCATAAAAATCATAAGGGGGCTATTGAGGCCCTGAATATCCTAAACCGGGAATACGGCCACGATTTGCTGCTGGTTTGCACCGGTAGTGGTAAAGAAGCTGAGAAGGATTTACAACAGCTTGTTCGAAAATTGGGCCTTGAAGAACGGGTTAGATTTCTTGGATATTGCCCTTCTAAGGATATGTTCGCTTTATATGAAGGCGCTGCTTTACTTATTTATCCCTCGTTTTTCGAGGGATTCGGGATTCCGCTGCTGGAGGCAATGTGGTGCGACTGCCCGATAGTATGCAGCAACTTAACCTGTCTTCCGGAGATAGCAGGTGACGCGGCGCTGCTTGTGGATCCTCATTCGTCTGATGATTTAGCTGCGTCCGTGGATAGAGTCCTTACAGACGAGGATCTACGTTCGGAGCTCATAGAAAGGGGACGTGCACGTGCGCTGCAATTCTCTTGGTCGAGGTTCACATCTGAAATAATACGGCTTCTATATCAGATTCGTAGCATGAATTAGTCTCGAGGAGGTATTAAAGAACTTGGAAAAATGGCCACGTATTTCAATTATTACGCCATCCTATAATCAGGACATGTTTATTGGAGAGACAATTGAAAGCGTTTTGACACAGAATTATCCTAACCTTGAGCATATTATAGTAGATGGTGATTCGAAAGACCAGACGCTTCAGGTTTTAAAGGCCTACCGTCACCTGAAGATTATTTCAGAGCCAGACAATGGGCAGGCCGAAGCGATCAATAAGGGATTCCGAATGGCGACCGGCAAGATTTACGGATACCTCAATTCTGACGATACATTGCTACCTAATGCCTTGCACAGGGTTGCGCAGGAGATTGATTCTGAACAGGGAAGGCATATTGTCATGGGCCGGTGTCGATTTGTGGACGAAAAGGGTCGATATTTAGGCATAGAACATCCGAGCCACTTTGAAAGTCACTTCAGTGTGTTGAAAGTGTGGAAAGGACACCTGATTCCTCAACCCTCCGTGTTTTGGACTAAGGAGGTATGGAAAAAGTGCGGCGGAATTGACGAGGATTTGAAGAGCGATTGGATCGATTATGATTTGTTTTGTCGTTTTTCAAAAAAATACAATTTTCATTATATAGATCAGGTATTGGCTACCTATCGACTGCACAAACATTCAAAAAGCGAAAAATCTTCTATTGGGGATAGGCTTGAAGAAGCAATAAGGATAAGCAAACGGTATTGGGGTCTGCCTATTTTCCCGCAGTTCTGGCTGTTGACTGTGTCTCTGGGCTGGTATCGTTTCAACCGCGTCGGCCGATCGCGGAGTCTATTTTCCGAGGCTAAAGAAGCATGGCGTCATAGAAAGTGGCTGCGTGCAGTAATGTATGCTGCTCCGGCAGGAATGCTCGCGCCGGAGGTCGCCTTTTATGTGGCAGTGTACCCTTTTTTGAAAGACCGGACAAAATGGTTGCTGAAGAAAGGCCTTGCCCACTTGGGTCGGAGAAGAAAGATTCATCCTCAGACCGCGGTATATCTCGACCACACAGACCCTTGGGACGACAACCGCATTGGACCACGCCTGTTAATTTCGAGGAACGTGGCACAAGACTCAAAAACCCTTTTGGTAAAAGGAAATGCAGATCTAACTTATATAAATGAGCCCCTTTTTCTAATAGTCCTTGTTAATGGACAGGAAATCGGTAAGTTCCAACTGAAAGAGAACGGGAATTTTGTATCGCACTTAGCTTTGCCAAAGGGAATATCACCTGGTTTGACAGACGTAGAGATAAGAGCTACCTCGTGGTATGTACCCCATCATTTCCGGAAAAACGGTGACTTACGGCCTCTTTCTTGGCTTATGGAGCAGGTTGGCTTTGTTTCAGATAAGGAGTCAGGTGGTTGATAGTCGCCCTTTCCTTTTTCTGTCAAGCAGGACAGAGATTAGGCATATATTTTGTCACGGTAAGCACATAATACCGGATAATTGCCTGTCATACTAAAGGCACATTTTATTAAATTTAGGAGGGGTGCTCACATCAAGTATCAAACATGCTTATTAAGAGTCTGAAAAATAGGTTAGGTTTAAATAAGTCCGAATTGCTATCAGTTTTGGCGCCAGGGATTCTAATCTCATCTATTATATTCCTTTTTGGCCCCTTTGTAATTTACTCAGGTAATATTTCAGAGTTCCAGGTTAGTCTTATTGATATTCTCAAGTATTATGCCATTCCGGGTCTAATCTTAGCAGTGTTTCTTCTCGTAATTGGCATGCTTCTTTCAAAGAAGTATCTGCCCATATATGTTTCTCTACTTTTCATGACGGCCATTTTGTTATGGATTCAAGGCAATTTTTTAGTATGGGAATATGGACTGTTAGACGGGCAGGATTTTGACTGGAGCGATAATGTGTGGCGCGGCTGGGTAGATGGTGCACTGTGGGTAGTGCTTCTAATCATAGCTTGTTTGTTTTACAAACAAATTTCTAAGGTAGCGGCATTATCGAGTGCCGTTCTTATTTTTCTTCAAGTAGTATATTTAGTTTGTATGAGCTTTCAAAACTCGGGAATATGGACAGAGAAAGATGCACCTGTCCTACCCAGTTTGCCTCCCCAAGAAATATTTGAATTCTCTTCAATGCAGAACGTCATTCATGTCATTTTAGATGGCTTTCAGTCTGATATATTTAAGGACATTATCAGCGAAGAACCTGAGCATTACTATAAAAAACTGGAAGGATTTACCTTTTTTGAAGAGACTACCGGATCATTTCCCACAACATATTTCAGCATTCCCGCCATTTTTAGCGGGAGAAACTACAAAAATGATATTCCAGTGCATAGATTTATGAATACTGTGTTTAAAGGTCTGACTATCCAGAATGTCCTATATGAAAATGGCTATGTGATAGATTTTGCACTCAGCGGAAAATATCCTATAGCCCGATATTCAAATAAATACATTATTCCTATGCCATATGGTGTAAAAATTCAGCAATATGAGCAAGATAATGCGGCATTGATGCTGGACTTGGTATTATTTAGATATGCTCCCCATTTCATGAAAAAACTAATATATAATGACCAGTTATGGTTATTTCAG